>JBMFPK010000007.1:0-21857 GCA_049969155.1 Chloroflexia bacterium
GGCCGGACAGCGCGGGCAACGCCGTCGTGGGCCATTTCGGCCACAAAGTTCGCCTGCACCGGATCGAGCGCGGCGTTCGTCGCGATCACGCCGATCACCGTGTGGGTGAAAGAAAGGAGCGTTTGCCCCACGTGGGTGCGCATGAGTTCCTGAGTATCGGCAAAGCCGCGGCCCACGGGTTTGCGGACGCCGGCGATGATCTCGCCGGTCTTCGGGTCGATCACGTCGCCGAGACAATTCACTGCGATCAGGGCGCCGACGTGCACGCCCCCGCCCAGATCGGCGCTTGCGCTCCCCAGGCCGCCTTTCATGCAGCGCTGCAGCCCCAGCATCTTTCCCACGGTAGCGCCGGTGCCCGCGCCCACGTTCCCCTCGGGTACCGGGCCGTCGGAGGCTGCCTGGCAGGCGGCGTACCCCATCGCCGCGTCGGGATACGCGGCGGGGTCTCCGACGGCCAGGTCGAAAAGGATCGCCGCGGGCACGATCGGCACGCGTGCCACGCCGGTCTCGTACCCGATCCCCCGTTCCCGGAGGTAGCGCACGACCCCTTCAGCCGCCGCCAGTCCGAAGGCGCTTCCACCGGAGAGCAGCACGGCGTGGGCCTGGGTTACGAGCGGGTGGGCCGGCCGGCAGAGGTCCGTCTCCCGTGTCCCGGGAGCTCCCCCCCGCACGGCGACGCCCACCGTTGCCCCCTGCTCGCAAAGCACCACCGTGCATCCGGTCCAGGCCCGTTCATCGGTTGCATGTCCTACGCGGATGCCCGGAACGTCGGTGATACTACCTGTACGCCCCTTGTCCCTTGGCATCGCTGGCCTCCGCTTACGGCCCGCATTCGGGCTCGAAGGGCTTCTCGCGGATCTCGTTCCCTTCCTCGACCAGCTGGGTGATGCGCAGTTCGGTCCGATCGAGGAGTGCCTGGCAGTGGCGGGCCAGGGCGATCCCGCGCTCGTAGAGGGCAAGCGCCTCCTCCAGGGGCAGGACCTCTTCTTCCAGGCGACGCACGACCTCTTCCAGGCGGCTATAGGCTTCCTCGAAGGACAAGGCCTCTTCCGGTTGCAGCGGTTCCATGGCTGGCTCCTTGGGGAAGTTCAGAGCGCTCCGGCCTCGAACGATCCATCCCTCACCCGTATGTCCAGCCGGTCGCCGGGAGCAACCTGTGCCGGGTTCACGACGAGCGCGCCGTCGGCCCGCCGGTGCACGATGGCATACCCACGTCGAAGCGTAGCCCTCGGATCGAGCGTTGCCAAGCGGGCCGAAAGGCCCTCCAGCCGCTGCCGCGCGATCTCCACGCGGTAGCGGATCTGGCGGGTGGCCCGCTCGGTCTGTTCGTCCAGGCGCTGGCGCCGCTGGGCGAGCCGGCTCTGCGGGGAAAGGCGGTGCAGATGGAAGCGCTGAATTTCCAGGTTTTGTCTGGCCACCGCGAGACGTTGCCTGAGGGCCTGGTGCAGCCGCCTGCGGCGCTGAGCCACCGTCTGCAGGAGTTCGGCTGCGTCGGGAACGGCGATCTCTGCCGCCGCGGAGGGCGTCGGGGCCCGCACATCGGCGGCAAAGTCGGCGATCGTAAAGTCTGTCTCGTGCCCCACGCCGCTGATGACCGGCACGGGGGAAGCGCGGATCGCGCGGGCGACGATTTCCTCGTTGAAGGGCCACAGGTCTTCGAGCGAGCCGCCGCCCCGTGCGACGATGATCAGGTCGACCGGGAACTGCCACAACCGTTTCAAGGCCGCGACGATCATCGGGGCGGCCTCTTTCCCCTGGACAAGGGTGGGGGAGAGGATAACTCGCACCGGCGGGTAGCGGCGCTTCAGGATGTGGAGGATGTCCCGGATCACGGCGCCGGTAGGCGAGGTGACCACCCCGATGCAGCGCGGAAAGCGCGGGAGCGGCCGCTTGTGCTCTGGAGCGAAGAGCCCTTCCGCTTCCAGGGCGGATTTCAGCTGCTGGAAACGCAGGTACAGCACACCCAACCCCAGCGAGCGAACCGTATCCGCGTACAGTTGCAGCTTTCCACCGGCTTCGTAGAAGGAGATCCTCCCGTGGACCAGCACCGCCTCGCCGTCTACCGGGAGGATGTCCAGGCGGTTCGCGTACCCCCGGAAGAGCACGCAGGCGATCTGGGCCTCGGCCTCTTTCAGGGTGAAGTACACGTGGCCGGCCGATGAGCGGGTCACGTTCGAGATCTCGCCCTCGACCCACAGATCCGCCAGGCGCTCGTCGCTCTCCAGGAGTTCCCGGAGGCAAGTCGTCAGCTCGCGGACCGTCAGGATCAGCGGCATCTCACCCTGCCCGCTCCAGGTACTCTCCGGTGCGCGTATCCACTTTCACGAGGTCGCCCTCGTTGATGAAAAGGGGCACGTTGATCACCAGGCCCGTTTCCAAGGTCACGGGCTTGGTCGCCCCGGCGGCGGTATCTCCCCGCACCCCGACCTCTGCGTGGGCGACCCGGAGCACCACCGCGGGGGGCAGCTCCACATCGATGATCTCTCCCTCGTAGGTGACGAGCTCTACCGATTCCCCTTCGCGCAAGTAGTTCACCGCGTCCCCCAGCACCTCGGCCGGGACGGCCGGCTGTTCGTACGTCTCGGTGTCCATGAAGTAGTAGGTCGAGCCGTCGTTGTACAGGTACTGCACCACGCGGCGGTCCAGGAATGCCTGTTCGAACTTGACCCCGGCCATGAAGGTGCGTTCGGTGATCGCCCCGGTACGCAGGTTGCGCAGGGTCAGGCGCACGTTCGCCGTTCCTCTTCCGCGCTTGTTGTGCTCGTAATCGATGATCTTGCACAGCTCGCCGTCGACGATGATGGTGAGTCCCTTGCGCAGCTCGCCTGTGTCCAAGACCGGCATAGCTTCTTCCTCCGTGCGTTTCTCACACGGCCACCAGAGGTTCCTTGGTCGAGCGGGTCAGTACCTCTGTGCCGTCTTCGTGTACGACCACGACATCCTCGATCCGGACGCCGCCCCACCCGGGGATGTAGATGCCCGGCTCCACGGTGACCGTACACCGCACCGGAATCGGGTCCTCCAGCCTCGGGCTCAGCTGGGGCCTTTCGTGCGTCGAAAGGCCGATGCTGTGGCCCAGTCCGTGCCCGAACTGTTCTCCGTAGCCGGCAGCGGCGATCACTTCGCGCGCCAGTCCGTCAGCTTCGCAGGAGGGCATCCCGGCGCGGATCCCGGCTTCGGCGCGCTCCTGGGCGGCCCGCACCAGCCGGTAGATCTCCCAGAACCGTTCGTCGGCCTCGCCGAGGCAAATGGTGCGGGTCATATCCGCCTGGTATCCCTGATAGACCGCGCCCATATCGATGACGATCGGCTCCGAGCGCTGCAGCCGGCGGTCGCCGGGCCGGTGGTGCGGCATTGCCCCGTTGGGGCCCGAGGCGACGATGATCGGGAAAGCCATGGCCTCGGCGCCATTTTCCCGCATCGTCTTTTCCAGCTCCCAGGCCGCCTCGCGCTCCGTGACACCCGGTCGCACCCACTCCAGGAAGTGGGCGAACGCCTCGTCGGTGATCCGCACGGCCTCGCGGATCCACTCGAGCTCTTCGGGTTCCTTTACTGCGCGCAGCCCTTCTACCAGGTTCTCCACGCCCTGTAGCTCGATGCCCGCCCCTTCGAAAAGCGGGCGCAACTTCTCGTACTGGGCGACGGTCACGTGGGTGCTCTCGAAGCCCCAGCATCGGCCTCCGATCTCCTGCAGGAGCGGCGGCAGGTCCTCTTCCGGCCGGTTCTTCGCCGGTACCACTTCCAGGAGAGGGGATTCCCGGCCCGCCTGTTCTACGTAGCGAAAGTCGACCAGCAAGAGCGCGCGTTCCGGCGTCACGATCACCGTGCCGGCGGAGCCCGTGAACCCGGTGAGGTAGCGCCGGTTCTCCGGCTGGGTTACCAGCAGGGCATCCAGGCCGTGGGTGTGCAGGAGCCTCCGCAACCGATCGATCCGTCCGTCCACCAATGTCTCCTTGCGTTTACCGCCGCGCACCTCCGCGCGGGCTATTTGCATTCTACTACAACCCTCCGCCGGCCGCAAACGGGGCGGATTCGCGCCGGTTTACAACCCCGCGCCGTTGTGCTACAATGCTTCCGACCCGAGCTCGAGGAGGAGACGATGACGCGGGACATCCTGGTCGTGGTGGCCCAGATCGTGCTCCTGATCCTGTTCGGCGCGATGCTCAAGCGGGTCCAGATCCTGCGCAACGAGCACGCGGCCCTCCTGAACAGCTTGGTGACCAATCTGACGTTGCCGGCCACCGTTTTCCTTGCGGTGCGCAACATCCAGCGCGAGAGCTGGAAAGAGCTTGTGAAGGTCCCGCTGATTGCTTACCTGGTCATCGGAGCCTGCGGAGTGCTGGCGTTCTTTGTCGCGCGCTGGCTACGGCTGGAGCGGCGCACGACGGGCGCATTCATCATCACCGCGATGCTCGGTTCGACGGCCTTCCTCGGCTATCCGCTGGTACGGGGGCTCTTCGGAGAAAAATCGCAGGGGTATGCGGCGGCGGTCTTTTACAGCGAGGTGGGCACGCTCATCCCCATCCTGACCGTGGCCGTGGTGATCGCCTCTCATTACGGGGAGGGCGAGCGGTTCTCCTGGCGCAATCTGCTGGCGGTGCTCAAGTTCGGGCCGTTCGTGGCCTTTTTGATCGGGCTCCTGTTCCTGAACGATCCCCTGCCGGAGGTCCTCGTGGGGATGCTCCGACTGCTTTCCCAGGCCACCGTGCCGCTCATCATGCTTTCGCTGGGGATCACCATCTCGTGGAGCGATTTCTTCGGACGGCACATCCGGGGCATCCTGGCGACGAACGCGATCAAACTGCTGATCGCTCCCCTCTTTGCGCTTCTTCTGACCGGGCCCTTCGGCCTGAGTGGGGAGATCCGCTCGGTGACCATCCTGATGTCCGCACTTCCCTCCCTCATGCTTTGCCTGGCCTACGCGAACCAGTACCACTTGGATGTGGAATTTGCCTCGAGCGCCCTTTTTGCCAGTTTCTTCCTCGGCGCCCTGACTCTGCCCATCGTGGCGATGCTGATCCCGCGGTAGCTGTCCCACCGCTTCTCCGGGGGATATCGGGCCACCCGTTAGCGCTTGTCGGTCCGCAGGAAGGTGAGCAGAAGGGCAAGGGTCAACCCCGCCAGCAGCAGGAGGACCAGGCCGGCCGGTAGCCAGCCCCACGGCGTCCAGCGGCCCGGGAGCATCGTGGTCACCAGGAGCGTCAGGGCGAACGCGAGCCCGGCGCACAGGATCGCCAGGACGAGCCGCAGCACCATCCGTTCTAGGCGGCGCATCGGGCGCTGCCAGCCCTCGAGTTCCACGCCCACAAGCAGGTCGTCCTGTGCAGCGCGCGCCAGGAGGTGCCGCAGCGATTCGGGAAAGGTAGAGATCAGCTCGAGCCATCCCCGGCCGGCCCGCAACGCCTGCATGCGGTAGGCCTCCCAGCCCTTTTCCCGTTCCCGGGTGCGCTCAAGGACTTGATAGAGCTGTTCGGCAGCGGAGACCTCCGGAGCGATCCGCGTTCCGAACTCTTCCACCGCGACCAGCGTGCACAGGAGCAGGCGGAAGCGCTCGGGGAGCCGGATCACGCCGCGCTTTGCCAGAGCAAAGAGGTCCTCGGCCAGCGCGTGCAACCGGACCTCCCTGGCCGGAAGGCTCCGGTAGCGCTCGGCGAGATGGCGTACGGCCTGCAGCGCCGTCGTGGAGAGCAGGAACCTGTCCAGCAGGCCGAGCGCTGCAGCGAAGGAAAGGGCGGACTCCATCCGCTCCTCGGCGAGCTGCTGCAATAGGCGGACCAGCGCGTGCCGGGCGAAGGTATCCAGGTGCCCCACCGGGGCGAAAGCGGTCGGGGCCAGGCGTCCGTCGGCGCAGCGCATCGGAGCACCGAGCGCCGGAGGGGCCGGATAGAGGCCGGCTTCGAAGGCTGCGCGCCCCCAGAAACGGTAGTACCTTTTGGCCAGTTCCCCGGCCTCTTCCGTGCGGAGGCGCGCGGCTTCGGGGAGGGGTTGGCCTGTGAGCGCAAGGTGCGTGAGGACGCGCGAGGTGGTGCGGGCGGCATCCACCTCCGGGAAGAGGAACCCTTCGTCCGAGAGCGCCTGCTGCCAGCGCTCGAGAGTGCGTGCTTGTTCTGCAGCGTCCATCTCCTGGCGTACGCTGAGGGCGAACTCATGCACGATTTCCCCGATGCGCAGCCGACCTCCCGACCTGCGCTCGATCAGCTCCGCAAGGGCAAGGAGCATCGGCAGCGTCTCCTCCCAGTGCACGCGCACCTCCGGAATCGGAACGTGCACCCAAACCTCCCGGCCGTCCGTCGTACGGGCCGGGTGGACCTGTTCGGTCCAGGAGCGGTACAGGGGAGTCGGGTTCAAGTCGGCGAAAAGGGCTTCCAGGGGGCGTCCGAACTCCTGCTGGAGCCGTGACGCGACCTCGTCCGGGGGAACAAGGGGGCCGGCCTCCGGAAGCAACGCGAGTTCCTGACGGAGGGCATCGGGGAGGAGATCCGCGCGGGTGCTCAGGTACCGTCCGAGCAGCACGAAGGTGGGCCCCAGTTCTTCCACCGCGCGCCGCAGGCGCGGCCCAAGGGCGGGGTAGGGCGGGAGTGGTGGCGGGCGCCGCAACCGACCGCCGCGCCGCACGAGGCGAGGGAGGCCAGCGGCGTCGGCAAGCCACCCCAGTCCGTGCCGTGCGAGCACGGCGGCGACGGTGCGGAAGCGCCGCCAATGGCGCGCGGTGCGCAGGACGGGCCACATCAGCCCACCTCCGCCAGGAGGGCCTCGACTGCGCTGCGATCCGGCACGGCCTCGACCCCGGGGCCCTGGACGCTCAGGGCGGCGGTCGCTGCGGCAAAGCGTGCGGCCTGGAACGGGGTTGCCCCTTCGGCGTAGCGGATCAGGAAGGCCGCGGCGAACACGTCACCGGCGCCCGTAGGGTCCACCTCCGCCACCGGAAACGCGGGCACGGGAAGGGGACGGCCTTCTTGAAAGAGGGTTGCCCCCTGTGCCCCTTCGGTCAGTACGAGCAGGTGGGCGCAGGAGGCCAGTGCGCGCACGCGGGCACGTTGCCCTCCTAGATCTTCCAGGCTCAGGAAAGCCGCGTCGAAACAGGGCAGCCAACGGGCCGCGTCCCTCCAGGGGGTCCAGCGGACGTGGCCGGTGGCATCCCATGCGCGCAGCCAGCCCTGCAGGCAGGCCCCGACGATGGCCCGCGGGAAATGTTCCACCCAGCTCGGCGGGACTTCCTGGGCAATCGGACCGAGTAGGACCACGGAAGCCGGAGAAGGCGGGAAAGAATCGGGCGTCAACGGCGAAGCGCGAGAAAGGAGCGTCTGCTCCCGGTGTCCGCCGCGGTACCGGTTCCAGAAGGTCGTGTCGTGCGCTGAGGGGAGGCAGATCACCCGCACTCCTGGGAAGGCCGGAGGAGGCGTGGCGGCCGATGTCCAGACGGTCGCCCGCCATCCCAACCGGGTCGCTGTGACCGCCGCATAGAGGGCCGTTCCCCCTGCGCGGTATCCGCCGTCTTCCAGGAGGTCGCGGGCGATGTGGCCTATGATGAGGAGTTCGGAGGGACTTGCCATCCGGCAGGGTAGATGACCACTTTTCGGCTGTCCCCCTGGCCGGTGCTCTGGGTGATCACCCGCGGGTTCTCCCGCAAGGCCAGGTGGATGATACGCCGCTCGTAGGCCGGCATCGGTTCGAGGGTGATCGGCTGGTGGGTCTGGCAGACGCGTTCCGCCATTCGGGTGGCCAGTTCCTGGAGGGTCATATGGCGACGCCGGCGGTAGAACTCGACGTCGACGATCAGGGAGGGCCACCGTTGGATGCGGCGGCTGACCATCAAGTTGACCAGGAACTGCAGCTGTTGCAGCGTCTCGCCCCGACGGCCGATGAGCAACCCGGAGTCCCGCTCGTTGGTGGTGGTGACGTCCAGCACGCGGTGCGTTTCGCCGGGGGCTACGGTATACTCGCCGATCGTGACTTGGGCACGGAACCCCATGCGGCGCAGCAGTTCCGAGAGCAACTCAAGTCCGGTCTGGAACGGGTCGCTTTCGCCTGCCGGCGCGGGGGCCTGTGGACCGGCATCACCTTTCGGAACGACCCGCACGAGCGCTTCCTCGACCCCTGCGGTTGCGTCGGGTTCCTCCAGCACCTCGACCTCGACGGCTTCGCGCGGAAGCTGCAGATGCTCCAGGGCCAGACGGATCGCTTCCTGGACCGTCTGGGCCCGGATGGTCACAGCCTGCTTCATCCTCGGCCTCCTCGTCTTGGACAGCAGCCGGACGCCTCAGCGGCGGGCGCGCCGCTTCTCGGGTGCCGGTGGGAGGGAAGGGTTCTCTGGGGGCCGGTCTACCTTTTCCGGCTGGGCAGAGGCCTCCAGGCGAGCCTGTCTTTCCTTCTGTACGGCGGAAGCGCGGTCCATCAGGCGCCAGAACCAGCCGGACCGCGATTCTGCCTCCGCCGGCTCAGGTGGCGGCTTGGGCTTGTGCTCCTTCTTGGGGGGCTTCCGCTCGGGTAGGAAGGGGAGCCAATCGCGCAGGGCGCCCCAGCCGGAGGTATAGTACTGCTGGATCACGCTGAGGAAGCTCTGCATCACCCAGTAGAGCACCGGGCCGGCCGGAAAGTTCCAGCCGATGAAGACGATCATCAGCGGCATGAACATCATCGCGTTGTTCATCGCCTGCTGCTGCGGATCGGCATCTTTCTGCGTCATCATTCGCTGCTGGACGAGCTGCAGCAGGCCGGCGAGGATGGGAAGGATGTGCCAGGGATCCGGGCTTCCCATATTCGGCAGCCAGAGGAAAGGCTTGTCCGCAAACAGGCCCTTCGTGAGGCCGGCCAGGAACTGCGCATCCGTTGGCGCGCTGCCCAATCCGAAGGACAGCCCCGCCCAGCGACCCACGAGGGAACCCAGGCTTGGCACGCGGCTCAGGTTCAGGATCGCATAGTACACCCCGAAAAAGATCGGGAGCTGCAGCAGGGAGGGGAGGCAGCCGGCGGTCGGGTTCACGCCGTGCTCCCGGTAGAGGCGCATCATCTCCTCGTTCAGTTTCTCCCGGTCCTTGGCATACTTTTTCTGCAGCTCGCGTACCTTGGGCTGCAGTTTCTGCATCTCGCGTGCCGAGCGCAACTGGCTGATGCTCAGTGGGAGCATCAGGACCTTCATCGCGATCGTGAAAAAGATGATCGCGACCCCCGCGTTGTGGGGAGGGATATCGTAGAAGAACTTGAGCGCTGCCTCCAGGGCTAGCACGAATCCGTTCCAGATGGCACCCAACGGTCGAACCTCCTACTGCTCTGCGCGAGACCGCCGGGGATCTCCCCTGGCAGCATCGCGACCTACCGGGCAGGCTTTCCTGCCTCTACGGAACCGGGTCGTACCCTCCGGGGTGGAACGGGTGACAGCGGAGGATGCGCCGGACGGCCAGCCATCCCCCTTTCAGGACACCGTAGCGAGCGATGGCCTGGTAGCCGTACTCGGAGCACGAAGGGTAGAATCGGCAGGTGGGAGGAAGCACCCGGGAAAACGTCTGCTGGTAGACCCGAATCAGGGCCAAAAGCACTTTACGCATGCGCCTTATTCTCCGGCGCCTGCCACAGGCCGGCCTTTCGCAGGAGATCCTCGACAGCGGCCCCGATGCCCCAGAAATCGACGTTGCGGATGCCCGCTCGCGCGACAAAGACCAGGTCCCATCCGGGCCGTATCCGCACGTACCGCTGTCGTACGGCCTCCCGCAGCCGACGACGGATGCGGTTGCGGTCGGCAGCTTTCCCCAGCCGGCGGCTGACTACGAAGCCACAGCGCGTATAGCCGAGCTCGTTGGGCAATCCCCCCAGGATCAGCCAGCTGTGTACCCATCGTTCCCCACGGCGCTGGATCTCCGCAAAGCGGCTCTTTCCTCGCAGGCGAAAGCGTCTTTTCACCCGTTCCTTTTCGATTGCCGGACCCCAGGTGTCCCTCAGGGCGGATCCTCCAGGTAAGATGGCCGGCTATTTCCGTCCCCTCGGCTGGTCGCTAACTGTCAGCCGCCACCGGCCCTTCATCTGGCGCGCCTTGAGGACCTTCCGTCCGCCCCGGGTGGCCATCCGGGCGCGAAAACCATGCTTGCGCAACCGGCGCAGGTACTTGGGCTGGTAGGTTCGCTTCGGCATCGAATCCCTCGATAACTCCGTTTTGCTTACGGGCGCAGCACAACGGCCCGGAAGATCTCCGCAATACGTACATTATAGCCCCATTCACCCGGGGCGTCAAATCGGTTTGACAGGGCACGGGCATCCCCGGTATAATCCGGTTTTGCAACGGAAGATCTCGAGAGGAGTTGGGGCGATGAACAAACGCAAGAAGATGGTCCTGCGCAAGCACCGCCGCCGGATGCGGCGCCTGGAGGAGCGCCGAAAGGAAGCCATCCGCTTGGGCGCGCCCCGTCTCTCCAAGGGGCGGATGAAGCGCCTCACCGGGGTTTCCGTTCCCCCGCTCCCCAAGTGAGCTCACGGTTCTACGGCGAACACCCAGACACCATCCCGCACGTAGGCCGGCCGGAAGTACGGCCGGCACAGTTTCTCCGGCGTAAGCGACCCTCCGTACCGCCCCAGGTAGACATAAGCAATCCCCTCCTGACGCAGCAGCGTATGCAGCGCTTCCCCACGGCTTTCCGCTGCCGTTCGAGCAACCTCGTTGATATGGGCGACCTCGGAAGATTCCCCCAGGCCGTAGAGCGCGGGCGGCGGCCAGGTCCTGCGGCCGGTGAGCGGCTCGATCCAGTATCCTCCGTCGCTTCCCGCAAAAACGTGGGGCATCCATTCGTACGACTGGATAAGGAACACGGCATCCGGCGGGGTGTGCGATCCGATCCAGGCGATCGCCTCGAGGTCCGCGTGTGACAGCAGCCCCGTCTGCGGGTTGACCACCTGCCGCAGGCTGCGAGCTCCCCAGAGGCTCAAGCCGATCAGCGCGACGGCTGCGGCCGGGCGCAGCCAGCCCTTTCCCCAAACGGGGATCCTCTGCACGAACTGTGCGGCAGCTCCGGCGGCGAGGGCCACCCCGAGCGCCAGCGGCACATAGAGCGCCACGTTCACGGAGAGGCTGTCCACCAGGCCGCCCTGGGATAGCCCGGGCATTGCCCCTGTGGCTAGCAAGAAAAGGAGCGCGCTCCAAGCGAGGAGCAGGATTGCCGCGCGCCGTCGCAGCAGCAACCCCGCACCGATCCCGCACGGGGCGACGCGCGCGACCCAGATTCCGGCCCCCGCCGTGATGTAGTAGAAGGAAAGGCCGTCCACCGACGTAGGCCACTCCCGGGCCGCGGGGAGCCACAGGAGTCGGACCGAGCGGAGCAGCCACGGCGCGGTGAGCACCACCGCTCCTGCCGCAGCGAGAAGCGCCCGCAGGAGCGGACGGGCCATTTCCTGAGCGCTGTAGCGGCGCCCCACGAGGGTCGCGAGCAGAAACAGGACTGCCCACAACGCGAAGAAAGCCGCGATGCGCAGGTGTGTCACGAGGAGGCCAGCGGCCGCGATCGTCGTCACAAGCCCTAGGCCTCCTTGTAGCGGTCTCCTTTCGAGCCAGCGCTGCAGGAGGTGTGCTCCGATCGGCAGGAGGAAGAGGCCGCCGACCAGGGTGTACCGGCTCCACGAGAGGGCGTAGGAGGGCATCCAGGTGAAGGCCGTGGGGACGGCAGCGGCGGCGACGCCGGCCCAGGCGGATCCTCCGAGACGCTTTCCCCAGGGATAGAGGGTGATCCCCGCCAGGGCACTCAAGGTCTGCCCGACGATCAGCAGCGCTCGGGGGAACGGCTCCTCGCTCCACACGTGCAGGAGGGCCACCAGGCTTTGGAACCCGAAGTGGTAGGTCGCGGGGGCCTGGATGTAGGGGGTGTAATCGACCGGAATACCGCCCTTTTCCACGATCAGGCGGGCCAGGAGGGCGTGGTGGATGGCATCCATCCAGAGCGGTGCGGGGAGATCGGCCGCCTGGAGCGCGCGCAGGAGCAGGCCCAGGCCGGCGAGCCCCCCCAGCGTGAGCGCGGCCCAAGGAGGTTGCGCCGTGCGTTTGCGGGGTGCCCGCACCCTGTCGCGCACTTCCAGTGCCAGGGCTACGGCCAAGAGCAGTCTGCCGGCGATGCGCGCCTCGAGCGCGTTCCAACGGATCCTTGTCTGGGAAAGGAGGAGGAGCACCACGGGCCAGAAGGCCACGCTCAGCCCCAGCGATAGGGCCCAGCGCTCCAAAGGGTCATCCCGATCTTCGGGAGGCAACAGACGAACGATGAGAAGCCCCGGGGCGAGGAATGTCAGGAACAGGGCCGGAAGAAAGCGCAGGGAGCGCGCCGCTCCCTGCACGAGTTCCCGCAGGAGATCGCTTGCTCCGACGCTGTAGTAGGTGCGGAAGGCCAGGTCCCCTCCGGCGGGCTGGCCGTCCCGCCAGAGCTGGCCGGGCGGGTAGCGGTCCACGGTGTCGGCGCGCAGGGTCGCCTGCGCGGGGACCTCGGCGGCAGGCGCGCTCGCCACCAGCCAGTAGGTCTGCCCCGCCGAGGCGCGCTCAGGCGGAAAGCGCAGGGCGAAGGTACTCTGGGTGCTCAGCGTCTCCGTGGGGACGGTGGCTGTGGCTACCACATCCGTGCAGGCTCGGTCGCGACACAGCTGCACGAGGAGCGGCACGGCCGGCCGGCCGCTCCCCGGCCGATCGAGCAACTGCACCTCCACGGCGCAGAGTCCGTCCCGCTGTGGGACGATTTCCTGTGCCAAGCGCCGGGTGTGGTAGAGATCGCCGGCCGGAAAGGGCCCCTGCCACTGCAGGGTATCCCAGTCCACGCGCTCCACGCACCCGGAAAGCAGCAGGGCGAGGGCCAGAAGGCCCCCGCCCCAGAGGAACCGTCTGTACCAGGGGGTCGGGCGGGGCATCTAAGGGGTCGGATACGGATAGGCCGCCGGGACGTGCGCAGGGGAGGGGTAGGCGCTTGGCGTGCCGGGCGTCGAGGGGGTCTCCTGGATGGGCGCGGGGGTACCCGGTGTAGCGGTGGGCTGGGGAGTGCCCGCGGTCTCACAGGCGCCAAGCACGGCGAGGACCAGCAGCAGGAATGCCAGGGACAGGAGCAACCACCGTTTCTGTGCCATACGCCACCTCGTCGATCGCTTCTCTCCGGCGATGCGTGCGCATCATAGTATACCTGCAGGGGTTTGTCAAACCAGCTCGCCGAGCAGAAGCGGGGAACCGGCGGAAAGGTCTGCTATCCCGGCGGCAGTTCGCCCAGGCCCGCCACGGAGCGCGCGGCCGATACCAGGCCGAAGGCCCCCACGAGCATCATATCCCCGTAGGGCGCGGCCCGGTGGTACCCCAGGGGGCGCGCCAGCTCACGCCGAGGGCCCGTCACGACAACCGGTCGAAACACGCCCGTCTCCTGCGGATAGGCCGGGTCCACGCTCGCCCCGTGGCCGTTTTCTGCAAAGATCTCTTCCCCGGAAATGGTCCCGACCTGCAACTGCTCTACCAGGGAGGCCAGGCGTTTTGTGTCGATGAGCGCCGTGTGGTGCTCGAACAGCCCCCAGATGCGCTGCCCCTGGACGAGTACGCCCAGGGTGTGCTGGTTGCCGACGTTCACCACGACCAGCCCCTGTTCCCGCCGCTCGGCCGCCCACTCGTCGCACAGAACGCCCCAGACGGACGCTGCACCGGTATCCATCAGCAACGCCTCGGGCAGCACCCGGCGTACGGCCTGCATCCGCGTCAGGTGCGCGGGGATCTCCCGGTAGAGGAGCGCGGACAGAGCGCCGCCGTTGCGGAGCACTTTTTCCCACTGTCGGAAGCGAAGGCGCCGCTGGCTGATCCCCGGGGCCTCTCCGTGGTCCTGCACCGCCACGGCGAAGGTCGAGGGCCAGGGCAGATCGAAAAGCGCAAAGGCCGTCTGGAGCGCCTCGATCTGAATATCGCCCGTGCGCAACCGCAGCGCATGTTCCGGGGCTTCCTCCACCACCTGTACGCCGAGCGAGCACACCTCCTCGAGGTCGTCGCGGATCGTGCGGGCGGCCTCCGGTGTCGCGTAGACCCGGTAACCCGCGCGCAGGTGCCGCTTGATTGCGGAGACGCAGGGGCCTCCTCCCATCCGCAACCCTTCGAGGAAGATGTCCTGACCCGCTTCGGTCGCCCGTGCGATGCGCGCGGCCAGGATGGTCGTGGGCGAGGGGAGCACCATCTTCACGCAGTTTTCCACCGGGCGCGCGGGATCGTAGAAGAGGAGGTCCTGCGTCCCGGAGCCGATGTCGAGCGCCAGGATCGGGGAAAAGGCGTCCATGGGCTAACTCTGGCGTCCCTGGTTGGCGGCCAGCACGACCCCCAGGGCCATCGAGACCAGTTTCACCTCGTGCAGGTCGGCACGGGAGCTGATCACGAGCGGCACCTTTGCCCCCATGACCACCCCGGCCATGCGGCCCCGCACAAAGAAAGTGATCACCTTGGCGACCATGTTCCCCGTGTCGACATCCGGCACCACCAGGATGTCAGCGTGCCCGGCGACGGGTCCCCGCGCCTCGGCGATCGCCGCGGCCTCGGGCGAGACCGCGGTATCCAGTGCGAGTGGACCGTCGACGACGGCTCCTTCGATCCATCCCTGTTCTGCCATCTTGGCGAGCGCCAGGGCATCCAGGGAGGCCGGGATGTGTGGGCTGAGGAGCTCGGTAGCGGCGATCAGCGCCACCTTCGGTTCGCGGATGCCCAGGCGATGGGCGACGTCTAGCGCGTTCAGGATGATCTCCAGTTTCTGGTCGACGGTGGGCGAGATGTTCACCCCGCCGTCGGTGATGAAGATGAACCGGTCGTACCCCGGCACCTCAAAGACGCCGACGTGGGAGAGGAGACGGCCGGTGCGCAGACCGATCTCCCGGTTCAGCACCAGGTGAAGGAGGCTGCCGGTGCTGACGTTCCCCTTCATGATCACATGTGCCTCGCCCTCGCGAGCGAGGCTGATGACGCGCCGGATCGTCTTTTCGGCATCCGGTTCGTCGAGCATGCTCATGCCGTAGAGGCTGATCCCGTGCTCCCGAGCGACCTGGTGCATCCGTTCGAGATTGCCCACCAGGATGCAGTGGGCGATCCCCTGTTCGGTGGCCTGTTGAGCTGCCAAAAGGACCTCGTGCTCGTCCGCTCCAGCGATAGCGATCCGCTTCGGCCCTACCCGTCGCGCCTCGGCCAGCAACTGGTCAAAGTTCGTGATGGACATCGGACCTCCTTGTCCGCCTGCTTCTTTCCTGTCCGGATTCTACCATGCCGATCGGCAAAACGCAACGTACTTGACAGCGCTACACAGGTCGTGTACGATACCACCGGCAGATGCCCAGTGGTGAAGGAGGCTCTCCTTGGCACGACGTTTCCTTGTCCTCCCTTCCTGGCCGCCGGGAGCGGTCCCCGGACAGGTGCACATTCGATGCCCGCGCTGCGGTGAGGATAGCTCGGTGGAAGAGCTGCGTGCCGGGGTTATGGTATGCCCCTGGTGCGATTTCCACTTCCCCTGGGAGGCCTCGCTCCGGCAGGAGTGGCTCGTGGACGAAGGTTCCTTCGAGATGCTCTCCGATCTTCCCCCTTCCCCGAACCAGGTGGGCCGTGCGACGCTTGCGGGGCAACCGGTGGCCGTCGTGGTTACGGACCATACGTGCGGCTGGAGTACGGAGGACGCCCGGGCGCTAGTGCGGATCGCGGAGACGGCCTTCCTCGAGCGGCGCCCTCTGCTCTGGGTGCTCAGCGCGCCGCAAGGTGGCCCAGACGCGGCTGGGTTATGGGCGTGCTGGGCGGCGTTTTCGCGCCTGGCCGAGCGGAAGGTCCCGCGCATCGTCCTGATTGCCGGCGCCTGTTTCGGACCGCTCGCGGCGCTGGCGCTGCAGGCGGACCTCCTCTTCGCGGAACCCGGCGCGGTGCTGGGCCCGCTCCTGCCGGAGGCGCTTCGCCAGGCCGGAAGGCTTCCTCCGGAGTGCGCGGAGCCTCCGCGACGGCTGCTGCGAGCCGGCTGGGCAGACGTGGTGGTGGGCCGCCGGGAGCAACGCGCGGTGCTGGCGATGGCGCTCGACCTTCTGGGCAGCGGGGGCCGGCGTGCTTCGCTTCCGCTGCCGGGCGGGCAGAGGGGGCTGCTGTGGAACCTTCCCGCACCTCTGGGCGGATCGTTCGGTCCGGTTCTCGAGATCCACGGAGACCGGGGGTCGGCCGATCCTCCGAGCCTGCGGGCTGGCATTGCGCGGCTTCGGAAGGATGGACCGACGGTGCTCTTGCTGGGCGCGGCGCTTGGAAACCGCTCACTTTTCAGCTCTGGGCGGCATCGCGCGATCGGTGTGGCCGGATGGCGCAAGGCGGCACGGCTGGTGCGGTTCGCCTCTCGCTTCGATCTGCCCGTGATCGGCCTCGTGGGCGCGGCCATCTTGCGGCCGGACTCGCATGAGGGGCCAGGGGCACTAGCCGGCGCACTGGGCGACTTTCAGGGGGCGTGGTACGGGAGCGAGGTGCCGACGGTAACGGTCTTCCTGCGCCGTCCGGACTCGCTGGCCGTGCAAGCGTTCGAGGGGGCGGACCGCCTGTTCGTCGCCGCAGAAGCCGCCGAGGGTATGGCTGCCGACGCGGTGTTCGAGGACGAGGAGGCCCTGTCCGCCCTTCTTGCGGAAGGGGTAGAAGAGCTCGTCCAGACGTACCTCCTTTCCGGTCCGCTCGGGCGCCGGAAACTCCTCCAGCGGCGCGCTGCGCGGCTGTTGCGGGCTCTACCGCAGGGCACGACCTCCGCATAGGAGGCCTGCATGGCGAAAGGACGCAAGGGGGGTAGGGGCAGCGCCCTGCACGACCGACTGCGGCAACTCCACCGGATCGGGCTACAGTGGATGACCCGGACGGACCTCGAGTTGCTCCTGCCGCAAGTGGTCTCCGAGGCTCGGGATCTCCTGCGCGCGCGTTCGGCTTGGTTCTGGCGTCACGCAGAGGGAGGTAACGCGCCCGAGGTGGTTGTCCACGTCGGAGAGTGTCCCGTACCTTCCACTGACGTGCGGTTCTTGGAGGAAGGCTCCTGCGCGTCGTTCCCAACTTGTAAACAGGTCAGCGGCTCGTGGGTGCTTGTTGCGCCGGTCGCCTGGGAGGGGGAGCACTTCGGAGTCCTGGGAGTGGATCTCGGCGCGGGGTGCAAGCCGACCGCGCAGGCCATCGAGTGCCTGGAGCTGCTCGCTGCCTCCGCGGCCGTCTCCATGCGCAACGCGCGCATGCTCGCGCGGGCGCAGGAGGAACGCCGGAGGGCAGAGGCCCTGGCAAGGGCCACCGCTGCGTTGACGAGCACGCTGGAACTGGAGCCGCTGCTGGAGAACGTGCTCGTGGCGGCTATCCAGGCGATTCCGGCGGCAGAAAAGGGTTCCGTGCTGCTGCGGGACGAGCGGACGGGAGAGCTCCGCATGCGGGCGTTGATTGGGTATGCGGACCCGCGCATCCGGCAGGTGCGGTTCCCGGAGCGCGAGGGGTACTCGGCGAAGGCAGCGCGCGAAGGTCGGCCGCTTTTGATCGCCGATGCGCGCGACCCCTCGATCCGATACGACGGCGAGATCGAGGAGATGCGTGCGATCCAGTCGGCGATCGTGGCACCGCTCCGCTACCGCGGCCAGGTGACCGGGGTGATCGCCCTGGACAACGCCAGTCGGAAGGGGGCCTTTAGCGAAGAAGACCTCTACCTGCTGACGGTCTTTGCAGATCAAGCTGCGGTTGCCGTCGAGAACGCCCGGCTCTTCGAGAGCGAGCGCCGGCGCAGCGCGGAGCTGGAAGCCCTGCGGCAGGCAAGTCTGCGGCTGACCTCCAGCCTGGAGCTCGGACCTGTGTTGCAGTCCATCCTCGAGATTGCCCTGAACCTGGTGGCCGGGGACGACGCGCATCTGTTCCTGTACGACGGCCGGCAGCTCACCTTCGGTGCGGCGCTTTCGGCGGATGGAAGCCGCCGGCCGCAGGGCTGGCCGCGGCCCGGAGGCCTGACGGAAACGGTCGCACGCACCGGTGAGCGGCTGGTGATCCCCGATGTGAACGCGCACCCGCTGTATCGGGACTGGCAGTGGGGCGGCGCGATCGTGGGGATTCCGCTGTGGGTGGGGGACCAGGTCGTGGGCGTGATGAACGTGGCCTTCAAGGCGCCGCACGAATTCGACGAAGCGGAGCTCCGGATCCTCGGGCTACTCGCCGATCAGGCGGCCGCCGCCATAGCGAACGCGCGTCTGTACGAAGATCTGCAGCAGCAGATGCTCCGGCTTCGGGAGGCACAGACGAGACTGGTGCACTCGGCACGGCTGGCTGCCATCGGAGAGCTGGCAGCCGGGGTTGCCCACGAACTGAACAACCCACTGACGAGCGTCATCGGGTTTGCCGAAATCCTGCTGGAGGACCTACCGCCCGGTTCGCCCTTCCGGCACGATGTGGAACGGATCCTTCTGGAGGCACGGCGAGCAGGGGACATCGTTCGGGATCTCCTCGACTTTGCGCGGCAGGTACGGCCCTGTCAGGTACCTACGGACCTCAACGAGGTGCTGCGGCAGACGCTCGCCCTGACCCGGACGCGGCTCGAGAGGAACGGGATCGCCGTGGAGGAGAGCTATGCCGAGGGCCTGCCGCTGCTGCCGCTCGACGCCGGGCGGATGAAGCAGGTGTTTCTGAACCTGATTCAGAACGCGGCACAGGCGATGCCGAATGGAGGGGCGCTGCGCATTTCGACGATGCGCGCGGGGGAGGAGGTGGCGGTGACGGTTTCCGACACGGGGGTGGGGATGCCTCCGGAAGTTCTGGAGCACCTGTTCGAACCCTTTTTCACCACCAAGCCAGGAGGCACGGGCCTGGGCCTATCGGTCAGTCTGGGGATCGTGCAGGAGCACGGGGGCCGCATCACTGTGGAAAGCGCTTTGGGGAAGGGGAGCTCCTTCACTGTGTGGTTGCCGCTCGCAGGACAGGAGGGGAGCGAGGCTCTCAGGTCGCCGAGCGCCGGAAGTGACGCGTCATGAAGGCCATGGTGGTCACCTTGGCCAGTTCCACGAGCGCTTCGGAGTAGCCGGAGCGGAGCCGGGTGGCCTGACGCAGGTACTCCACCGCCCGGTCGTAGTCTTTCTGGCGCCGGTAGAGGACCCCCGCGTGGTAGTACGCTTCGGCATTTCGGGGGTCGAGGGAGATCGCCTGCTCGTACTGCCTCCGGGCCTGGTCGATGTGGCCTTCTTCCAGGAAGAGCATCCCCAGTTCCACGTAGGTGGAGGAATCCTGGGGCGCGAGCTCCAGCGCCCGGCTGAGCGCGGCGCGTGCCTCGTCGAACCAGCGCAGCCGGCGGCAGATCGCCGCCGCTTCGCGCAGGAAGCGGGGTTCGTGCGGAGCAAGTTGTGACGCCGTGCGCATCTCCTTGAGCGCCTGGCGCAGGTTCCCCTGTCGTGCGAGGAGATTGCCCAGCCGCTCGTGAGCTAGGGGGTTCCCCGGGTCTTGTTCGATCCACCGCTGGGTGGTGGTCAGGGCTTCCTCGACCCGGCCCAGCTGTTCCTGGACGCGGGCGAGGGTCTCCAAGAAGCGGGGTTCCTCGGGGGCAAGCCGCACGGCCTCCTGGAATGCGGGGAGCGCGCCGGCCCAATCACCCCCGGCGGCGAGGGTCAATCCGACCTCGAAATGGGCCTCTGCATAGTCCGGCCGGCCTTTCAGGAGGTTAGTGAGGAGCTCGTGTGCCTCCTGGAGGCGTCCCTCCAGGCGGAACGCCGCCGCAAGGTGGCACTGGAGGGCGGGGTTATGGGGATCGGACTGTACCGCGCGCTCGAGCTCTGTGCGGGCCTCCCGGTATCGTCCGGAGCGGAGGTAGAGGCCGGCAAGGTCGTCCCGCCAGTCCGCGCGCTCCGGGGCCTTTTCCACCGCTTCCTGGAGGGTCGCGATTGCCTCCGGCAGCTGTTCCATCCGGGACAGGGCGATCGCCAGGTGGTAAGCATAGAGCGGCTCGTCCGGATCGCGCTCGCGGGCGGCCCGGAAGGCTTCGCTTGCTGCCTGGTGCTTCCCCTGTGCCTGGTAGATCTGACCCAGCTCGTCGTACCAGGCGGCCTGCTCGGGGGCGAGTCCGAGCGCCTGGACCATCTCCCGTTCGGCGTCGCTGTAACGCCCCTGGCGATAGGCCCAGCGGGCGAGCTGGCAATGGTGCTCGGGGCTCACAGGATCTAGCTGGATGGCGCGTTGGTAGGCTTTCCCGGCCTCAATGTCGCGCCCGAGGGCCAGATAGGCGTCCCCGAGGGCCGCGTGGGCGGGGGCAAAGCCGCTCTCGAGGAGCGTGGCTTCGCGCAGCACCTCGGCGGCCTGCTCCGGTCGGCCGGTCCGCTGGAGGAGCAATCCCAGGCGGTAGCGGAGCAGCGGGCGCTGGGGGTCGTAGGTGATCGCGGTCTGCAGCTCGGCGACCGCTTCCTCCAGGTTCCCTTCGGCTTCCAGCACCTGGGCAAGGGTTGCATGGGCCTCGGCGTCCTGGGGGGCAAGGGCCACGGCGCGCCTCAGCTCCTCTCGGGCCTCGGCGGTGCGCCCCAACGCCTGGAGCGACCTGCCCAGAGCGCGGCGGTAGAGGGCTTCGAGGGAAGGTTCGGGCCGGCCGTCCAGGAGCGTGACCCATGTCGGGTTCAGGCGGAAGGCCCGCGAGGCAGCGATCGTGAGCGCTTGTTGGAGCGCCCTGCAGGCATCCTCGTGGCGTCCCGCAAGGGCGAGGGCTCTCCCCAACTCGTAGAGCCAGCAATCCTCCTGAGGGGCCAACTGGTGGGCTTGTTCGAGATGTTTCAGCGCCTCCTCGAGCCGTTCGGGGCGCCGCTGGGCCAGGAGGCCGGTTCCGCGGAGTTCAGCCTCGCAGGCCGCTTCGCTGTAGAGCGCGCTGCCCAGGGTCCCATGGTAGAGCGCTTCCCCGGGGGACATCGACAGGGCTTCCCGATAGGCGGACAGCGCTTCTTCGATCCGCCCCTGTTGCGCATAGGTGCGCCCCAGTTCGTAGACCGCGCGGGCTTCGCGGGGATTCAGGCGCCGCACCTCCTGGAAGGAGGCGATCGCGGCTTCTTCCTCCCCCCCCTGGCGAAGGAGGATGCCGAGGTCCAGGCGGTAATCCGGCTCCCGAGGCGCCTTTCCCACGGCCCGGCGGAAGCAGCTCAGCGCTTCCTGGAGACGGCCTGCCCGCTGGTGCCATCGCCCCTGCATATGGAGGAGGCCGGGATCTTCGGGGGCGCGCTCAAGCGCACGGGCGAGCACTTCTCCGGCTTCCTCGACCCGTCCCAGCGCGAGCAGGTAATCGGCATGCTGTGCCGCATGGTGGGGATCCGGCTGCATTTCGGCTGCGCGTGCGATAAAGGGAAGGGCTTCTTCGGTACGGCCCAGCGCACGGAGCAAGCGGGCCATCTCGATGTACCAGGCCGCGACCTGGGGTTCCAGCTCGATCGCTTTCCGGAGCTGCGATACGGCCTCCTGGGCGGCCCCGATCTTCTGCAGCACGCTTCCCAGGTGTGCGTGGTAGGCCGCCACCGTGGGCGCCTTTTCTACGGCCTTTCGGTACAGCTGGCGGGCCTCTTCCAGGCGCCCTTGGCCCTCGAGGATCTGGCCGGCAAGGTCGTAAGCTGGGGCGTGGTTCGGGTCCAGGCGCAGCGCCTCGCGCAAGGAATTGAGCGCGGCCTCGTACTGGCCAAGGCGCTCCTGTGCGCGTGCGAGCGAGTAGCGGTAGCGGGCCTTTCGGTGTTCGCGGGAAACGGCGGCCTGGAACTCGGTCAACGCCTCGCGCACCCAGCCGCGCCGCAGATAGACCGTGCCAAGTTCCTCCTGCCAGGCCGCACGCGAGGGATCCAGCCGGAGGGCTTCCTCCAGAGAGGCGGAGGCCTCTTCCAGCAGCCCGAGGCGCTGCTGTGCGACGCCGAGGTCGTGGTGG
>JBMFPK010000008.1:0-20672 GCA_049969155.1 Chloroflexia bacterium
GAGTGCCGGTGACCGTGGGGGTTGCGGTCCCTGGGGTCGGCGTGCGCGTGGGGGTAGCCGTCAGCGTCGGGGTCGGGCTGGGTGTGGCCGTGCGGGTCGGCGAAGGGCTCGGGGTGCTGGTGCGGGTCGGCGAAGGGGTAGGGCTCGAGGTGGCCGTCGGGGTGGGCGAGGGTGTGGAGGTCGGCGTCGGGGAAGGGAGCCGGGTCGGCGTAGGCGTTGGGGCCTGGAGGCTACCCTGCCCCTGCCCGCCTCCCCACGCCGAAGCGCCTATCCCGCTCCGCAGGGAAGCTTCCTCCTTGAGGCCGCGCGGCACGCGTGGCGTAGGGGTACGCCGGGGACCCGGTGCCAGGAGGAGCAGCGGATCCAGGTACCGGATGGCTCCCTGCTCCGTGCCAAGCCATATCTCGCCCGGGCGCGTGGCTGCGACCACGGTCACGTTGTCGGACGGCAGGCCATCGGCCGGCCCGTAGCGCACCCACTCCCCGGTCTCCGGGTGAAGCACGCTGACGCCGCCGCCGGGGAGCCCGTAAGTGCCGCACCATACATAGCCCTGGGCATCCACAGCCACGCTCTGCACCCAGTTCGCGGCAAGGCCGCTGTTCTCCGCGGTATAGGTGGTCCAGGCGTGGCCGTCGTAGACGCTCAGCCCACCTCGCCAGGTACCGGCCCAGATGCGTCCCTGGCCGTCCACGGCCAGCGAAAGGACAAAGTCGTCCCCCAGGCCGTCCGCGCGGGTGAAGGTACGCCACTGCCGCCCGAGCGCCGAAAGCCGGCTCACGCCGCCCCCTTCGGTAGCGAACCAGTAGTTTCCTGCCGGGTCGACAGCGACCGCGGTCACCACATCGCGCAGGAGAGGAGAGTTGCTGCTGTTGAACGTGATCCAAGAACTTCCGGTGAAGGCGCTCACCCCACGCGAGGTCCCGAACCAGACGGTCCCCTGGGCATCCACGGTGATCGCGCGCACCCAGTTCGAGGCCAGCCCGTCCCGCTCCGTAAAGACCGTCCAGCCGCGCTCATCCAGGCGTGCCGCACCCCCGCCCTGGGTACCGAACCAGATCGCCCCGTGCGCGTCGACCGCAATGGCGGTGACCCAGGGGTTTGGCAACCCATCCTCTTCCGTGTAGACGGCCCAGGTATCATCATCGGGGTCCAGATCGTCGTTCAGCGCGAGAACCCCCACCCCTTTCGTCCCCCCGAACCAGACACGTCCCAGGCCATCCCGGGCAATTGCCCAAACGGCGCGGCCCGAAAGCCCCTCGTGGAGCAGAGGGAGGACTTTCCAACCTGCCTCAAGTCCCCCCGGTTGCTCTCCAGGCACTGTCGTGGCGGGGGACGATGGGGCCTGCGGAGAAGGCGGGCCGGGAGCGGTATGGGCCGGCGTGGGCGAGGCGGGCGCACCGGACCCCACAGGCGCCGGAGTGGGCCAGGCCGGGAGCGTCGGTGCCTCCAGGGCCATCCCCGAAGCGCGACGCTCCACGGTGAAGGTCACCTCCTCCCAGGGGTTGCCCTCGTCATGGAACCAGTGCCACGGCTGCTCGAGCAGATCGTAGCGGACCACAAACCTTCCGGAGCGCAGTGGCGCGCCGAGGAGGAAGGTGAACGTGTACACCTCACCTGGACGCACATCCTGCTGCAACGGCAGAAACAGCGCCTCGCCCGTCGATCCGGGCGGCTCTTCTGCGGCATCCGCCTCGCTCACATGGAAAGCCAGGCCGACCTTCTCCGCCGGCCAGGTATCCCAACCGTCGTTGCGCACGGGAAGGCTCACGGCGTAGGTCTGGCCCGCGGTCAGGCGCTGGGGGAGCATCGGCTGCAGGAAGGTCGCACGCCACGCATTTTCCCCACCCAGTTCGTGGCGCATCAGGTAGAAGAAGGTATAGGCGTCCACGACCTGGTAGTCCCGTTCGGGGTGCTCCTGGCGCAGCCGCTCCGTCAGGTCGTAGAGGAAGGACGGCGAGACGAACACGCAGCGAAAGGCAAGAAACACCGGGCGGTCCGTCCCGTGGCTTTCCCGGTACTGCTCGTAAGCCCGGTCGACCTGTTCCAGCCAGAAATCGACCGGGTCCTCGTTGCTCATCCCATAGTGAGGGAACGCGGTCAGGGGCACATTCCTTTGGAGGCGGGGCCACTCGCCGACGAGGTGGTGCCAGTTCACCGTGATCCCGTCGGCGGAGAAGGAACGGTAGAGATCGATGACCTCGTCAGGGGCTTCGGCCCCTTTCCCATTCAGGAAAAAGCCTGTGATCGAAAGCCCCGTCCGACGGTAGTAAGACTCGTTGTGCTTCCGCCAGGCATCCCATAGCATCTCCGGAAGCGCCTCCGGGTTCAGGTATCCGGCCCCGCTGTCCGCTGCCACAAAGGTGTCGTTGGCGCTCCGGGTTCGCAGCAAGTAGGCCAGGACATCGGGCACGATGTCCAGATGCTGGGGGTTGATCCCCCAGGCGAGGGGCAAAGCGCCCCGCCGCTCGTCCTGCCAGAATTCGGGCATCAGCGTGTACAGCGGCTGAGCGAAATCGTAGTCCCCCAAGTAGTAGAGAATGTACGTCCGGGGAACCACGCGGTCGCCTTCCAGAAAGCCCCGGGCGCGCAGCTCCTCGGGCGTCGGTGCGGCCGGCCGAGGGATCGCGCTCGGGAACGGTGCCTGGCTGTGCAGCGACGCGTTGGCCATATCCAGGCCGAACACATCTCCCAAGGCCCCGGTGAAGTAGGCCCCGTAGCTCGAGGCGAGCCAGGCCATTTCCCACTCCCCCTCCACCGGCTGATGTTTCCCGCCAGCCGATCCGGCGTTGCTGTACTTGTCCCACCAAGGGACAAAGCCCCACAGCGCGATCATCTCCTCGCCGGCCTGAGCGCGAGCCTCCGCGAGGATCGCCTCCAACACGGCGCGGTCACGGCCGAAGGGTTGGTTGGGCTCGTCCACCGGCGCCTCATCCGCCCAGGGGGAGAGGTCAAAGACAAAGGCCCGGTGCTGCACGAGGTAATCCCGGGCCAGTGCCGTAGCGACACCTCCCGGCTCTTTCCCCTGCTTCAACAGCACGGCCGGCCACCCATCCTCGATGTAGGCCAGGAGCCGCGGGTTCGCACGGCCGCTCCGCAGATACTCCTCCACCGCCCAGCGGTACGCTTCTTCCTTGTTCTGGAAGCGGCCGCTCAGGTCGAGCACCACGGGGAGGACCCGCGAGGCCGTTTCGAAGAGCTCGCTCCCCTTCCGGACGACCACCGCTCCCTCGACGCCCGCGGCCGTGGTGGCCACGTTCAGCGTGGCGGGGAGCGCATCGTCCCAGACGACCAGTCCGCGCAGGTCGTTCCGGAAGGTCTGCAGCAGCGTCTGCAGGTCCGGGATGGGCACAAGCGTATACCCCGCGAGCCACTCCCCCGGCTGGCGGAACGTCTCCAGCCAGTAGTCGTCGACGCCGGAAGCGTAGTAGACGTACAGCCGGGGCCCGTCGCGGTTGACGATGCCCTGAAGGGTCGCTACAAACACGCTCAGGTCGTAATCGCGCAGCCGTTCGGAGCTCGTTTTCCCTTCGATCCCGTGGCTGGACAGCTCGCCCTCGGACGCTTGGCGCAGGTCGAAGGTATAGAGGATGCGGCCAGAAGGAGGCTCCGTAGGAGCAGAAGGGCCGGCACCCGTCGGGCGGGGAGCAGCGTACAGCCCGGCGAGCAGCACCAGAAGGGAGCCAACGACCAGTGCACTCCTTCCCTTGCCTTTCGCGAAATGCTCACGCCAAGGCTCAAACACCGCTGCCTCCATTCATCCTCTGCGGGCCATTCTACATCAAAGCCAGGGGGCTGTCAACGACCGAGCAGCACCCGCTCTCCCTCCTCGAGACCCGAGAGGATCTCGCAGAACGAGGCATCGGTCACGCCCAGGGTGACCGGCACGCGCTGACGCCGGCTACCACGGAGCACTGTGACGTAATTGCGCTCGCCGACCCGCTCCACCGCGGTTCTTGGCACGAGGAGGACATCGCGCCGCTCCTGGGTCACGATCGTCACGCTGGCCGCCATCCCGAGGCGCAAGGAAAGCTCGAGCGGCTGGTGCACGGCGATGCGGGTCAGGTAGGTCGCGCTGCCGCGGTCGAGCGTCACCGCAGGGGCGATGGCTTCGACAACCCCAAGGAGGGGTTGCCCGGGGAACGCATCCAAGGTCACTGTGACCGGTTGACCTGGGGCCACCTTGCCGACATCGATCTCGTCGACCTGCGCACGGACGTAGAGTCGGTTCAGGTCCGCAAGCCGCAGGAGCGAGGCGTAGACTCCGACCAACTCCCCTTCCCGAACCAGGACCTCGACGACGGTCCCCGCGAACGGTGCGCGCACGGTGGCCCGTTCCAGCTCCGCACGGGCCTGCTCGAGGGCGAGCTCGGCGCGGCGCACCTCCAGCCGTCGGAGTTCGACCTCCCGGGAATTCCGACGTAGCCGGGCTAGAGCCGCCTGTGCCCGGGCGAGCTGCGCCTCCGCCGCGGCCAGCTCCTCGCTCCCGGCTCCTACGACGAGTTCCTGCAGGCGGGCCCGGGCTTCTGTGAGGCGTGCCCGGGCCGTTGTCAGCTGCGCTTCCCGGTCCCGGAGCGCCTGTTCGTAGGCCAGGCGCGTCTGCTCGAGAGCCGCCTGCGCGTTTTCCACCTGCCTCCAGGCCGCGGACTCGGCGTCCACCTGGGCCTGACTGAGGACAACGCCGCGGCGGCGCAACGATTCGTTCTCCCAGTAGATCCGGCTGTAGGCATCCTGCACGTCCCGGAGCTCGTTTGCGGCCTGCTCCCAGCGCAGCCGGGCCATCTCCACGGCCGCCGCCGAACCGCTTTCGCCCGCGGACAGTGCCGCTTCCGCCTGCACCACCTGCTGCCGGGCGATCGTCAGCTCCTCCTGTCGGGGACCCCGCAGGAGGGCGTCCAGCTGCGCCTGGGCCAGGCGCAGATCGGCTTCCGCAGCCGCGACCTCTTCCGGAAGCGGCCCTTCCTCCGCCTCGGCGAGCCGCAGCCGGGCACTCTGCAGTTCGAGCGTGGCGATCTCCACCTGGAGCCGCTGAGACTCCGCGCCGATCGTCAGCAGCACCGTACCTGTGACCACTTCATCGCCCACCTTGACGCGGAGTTCGGTGACCGGTCCGGAGACCCCGGCCATCAGCAATGCTTCCCGCTCCGAAACCACCTGGCCCGGCGCGATCACCCGCCCATGGATGGTGCCCCGGCGTACGACGGCGGTCGGGGTTGCCCGGCCGCGGTTCCACGCCCAAAGCGCAAGGCAGACGAGCAGCAGGAGCGCCGCGAGGCCCACAAGGAGGTAGCGCCGCTTTCGTCGACCCATAGCAGGAACCCTCCGGATTTGCAAATTCGTCCCTTATCGAGTATAATTCGCGTGAACTCGGTAGGTTGTCCAAGGAGGAAAGCTACGACATGGCCCATACGCGTTCTGCTTTGAAGCGCATTCGCGTTGCCGAGCGTCGGCGTCGACGCAACCAGATGATCCGCTCCCGCGTCAAGACGCTGATCAAGAAGGCCCGGGCATTCATCGCTGCGGGCAATCTGGAAGCCGCGCGGCTCGCCGTAGGGGATGCGATCAGCGCCCTGGACAAAGCTGCAGAACGGGGCGTGCTCCACCGGAACAACGCAGCGCGTCGCAAGTCCCGACTGATGCGGCGTTACAACGCCGCATTTCGACAGGCGAGTCCCTCGGCCTGACAAGCCCTGCCACAAGATCCGCCTCCGCATCCGGAGGCGGATCTTGTTGTTGGCGAAGGGCGCGCTAGGCTCGGCTGCCGGCCACCTCGACCACCAGCAGCTCGAGCACCACTTCCCCGTCACGCTGCCCTGTCTTGATCTCCCGGTCGGCCTCCACCAGCCGCTGGTAGATGGAGCGCAGCTCCTCCTGCCGAAAGAGGCGAGCCTGCTCCAGGAGTCTTTCCACCAGGAAACGGGGCACGCGAAGCGTGCGCGCGACCTCTTCGGTGCGCTGGGAATCTGCTGGGAGGCCCTTCAGCTGCCAGAGCAATCGGAACTGGCGCGTGACCATAGCCAGGATGCCCAAAGGGTGCTCTCCGGCCTGAAGGAGGCGGCGCAGCTCCACGAGCGCCCGTGCGCGCCGTCGCTGGCCCAGGGCATCGACCAGGGCAAAGATGTTGCTCAGGCGCGCCTCGCTGGCCAGCTCTGCTACGATCCGCTCGTCGATCCTTCCCTGGGGTCCCACGTGCGTGACGAGTTTCTCGATCTCCCGCAGCAGCACGCCGGTGTCTCTGCCCGCCACGGTGGCCAGAAGCTCACAGGCGGCCGGCGTGATCTCGGCACCTTCCCCCCGCACGCGGCGCGCGATCCAGGAGGGAAGTTCTCGCTCCCGTGGCGGCGCGAACTCCCGTACTTGACCCACGCGGCCCACCAGTGCGACCAGCGGATGGTCGGAGGGAAGGGATCTCGACTCGCGAAAGACGAGCACCGTGCTCGACGCGAGGTGTGGCAGATATTCCGTGAGGCCGCGAAGCAGCTCACCCTTGCGCTCTAACTGGCCGGCCCAACCTTGCACGACAACCAAGCGCCGTGGGGAGAGAAACGGAAGTGCCTGACAGTGCTCGATAAGCGAGGCCAACGAGAGGTCTTCCCCATCCAACCGGGTGAAAGCGAGGTCCGCCGCCTCGCGCGGAAGCGTCTCCTGCCGCAATTCGGCAAGCGCTTCCTCACAGGCTACCTGGTCTTCACCGTGAAAGAGGTAGATCACGTTCGCCTCGCTCAAAGAAAACCCCGCCGTGCCGTGCACCGGTTGAG
The DNA here is from genome assembly GCA_049969155.1 of Chloroflexia bacterium. GTDB lineage: Bacteria > Chloroflexota > Chloroflexia > DTKN01 > DTKN01 > DAOTVY01. The sequence continues at coordinate 6,756 of JBMFPK010000008.1, forward strand.
TTCTAAACCTGAACTCACAAGGTGGGAGCCGGTATGACGGTTTTGCGCCCCTGCAATGGGCACGGCCCTTTCAGTCCGCACAGCCCCGTCAGGGACTAGCCCCCTATGTGGCAGGTGTTGGCTCAGAACTTGCCGCCGGCGCTACGTACACGGCAGGGTTTCTGATTTTATTTTACCACAAAAGCCCGAAGTGTGCAAATACAGTTGCCCTGCCGCGCGGCTTGCGCTATAATCGGGTCCATATCAGCCTCAAGGAGGTTACCATGAGCGAACCAGAGACCCCGGTACCGGTCTGTCCAGAGTGCGGGCAAGAGCTTTGGTACGACGAAGAGTACGAGTGCTGGGTGTGCGACAACTGCAACTTGGAGTTCTACGAGGAAGATTGGGAAGAGGAAGAGGAAGAGGAGGAAGAAGACCTGTAGGCTCCTCGGACGGACCGCCTGCAGTATCGGAAAGCGCGTAACACGGACAGCCTGCCACGCTCCGAACTCCCTTGTTCGAGTGGAACGGATCCTTTCGAACCAGGGGGAACCGTTTTTGACAGATTGCCCGTGAAAGGCTATCATTGGGTCTTGATGGCTTGTTTTCGCCCTCTGGAGTCGTTTCGTGTAGGAGGAAGAACGCATGAAGAAATGGGTTTACCGATTCACCGAAGGCGACGCGACGATGAAGGATCTCCTCGGGGGCAAGGGAGCCAACCTAGCAGAGATGACCCGCGTGGGGCTGCCGGTTCCTCCCGGCTTCACGATTACCACGGAGGCTTGCAACGCCTACTTCGAAGCTGGCGAACAGTTCCCCGAAGGGATGTGGGAGCAGACTGTCGAGGCGCTGCGCTGGCTTGAGGAGCAGACCGGAAAGCGCTTCGGCGACCCTGCGAACCCGCTTCTGGTCTCCGTGCGATCGGGCGCGCGTGCCTCGATGCCGGGAATGATGGACACGGTGCTGAACATCGGGCTGAACGACCAGACCGTCGTCGGCTTGGCGCGCCTTACGAACAACGAGCGGTTTGCGTACGACGCCTATCGGCGGCTCCTGCAGATGTTCGGTCGGATCGTCAAGCACATCGACGGCAGTCACTTCGAACAGATCCTGGACCGTTACAAGGAGCAGACACCGGGGCGCCAGGATACCGACCTCACCGCCGAGATGCTCAAGGAGATCGTGACGGAATTCAAGCAGGTCTACGAGCAGTCGATCGGCTCCCCCTTTCCCCAGGACCCCTACGAGCAGCTGCGGGAAGCGATCATGGCCGTCTTCCGTTCCTGGTTCGGCAAGCGGGCCGTGGACTACCGCAACGCGCAGGGAATCCCCCACACGTGGGGCACAGCGGTGAACATCGTCACAATGGTTTTCGGCAATATGGGCTCGGACAGCGGCACCGGGGTCGCCTTCACCCGCGATCCGGCAACCGGCGAGAAGGTGCTCTTCGGAGAGTACCTGGAAAACGCCCAGGGCGAGGATGTCGTCGCCGGTATCCGTACGCCGAAAAAGATCGCCCGGCTGGCCGAGGAGATGCCGGCCGTCTACGAGCAGTTCCGGCAGGTCGCGGAGCTCCTGGAGCGCCACTACCGCGATATGCAGGACATGGAGTTCACCATCGAGCGCGGTAAGCTCTGGATGCTCCAGACGCGGGTCGGGAAGCGGACGGCCGCCGCCGCAGTCAAGATTGCGGTCGACATGGTCCGCGAAGGGCTGATCACCAAAGAGGAAGCGATCGCGCGGGTCAACACGTTCCAGGTGGACCAACTGATGCACCCGCGCTTCGACCCAAAGGCAAAGGAACGCGCGTACGAAGAAGGGACCTTCCTCGCGCGCGGTCTGAACGCTTCGCCCGGAGCGGCTTCCGGCCTGGCCGCTTTCGATGCGGACACTGCCGAGGAGTGGGGGCGGGCCGGCAAACCGGTGATTCTCGTCCGCCCGGAGACTTCGCCGGACGACGTGCACGGGATGCTCCACTCGCGAGGCATCCTGACCCAGCGCGGCGGCGCCACCTCCCACGCGGCGGTCGTGGCGCGGGGGCTGGGCCTCCCTTGCGTTGCCGGATGCGAGGCGATCCGCGTCGACGAAAGCGCGCACTGCTTCACCGTCGGCGACCGGGTCATCCGTGAAGGCGACACGATCTCCATCGACGGTACCACCGGCGAGGTCTTTGCCGGCGCCATTCCGACGATCGCCCCTTCCTTTGAGGAGCAGTCGGACCTCCGGCAGCTCCTGGAGTGGGCGGACGAGATTTGCGCCCGCGAGGGGATCCGCAGCGGTCCGCCCGGCTACCCCACGCGCGGCCTCCAAGTCTGGGCCAACGCCGACTACCCGCGCGACGCGGAGCGCGCCCGGGCATTCGGAGCCAAGGGGATCGGCCTGTGCCGCACGGAGCACATGTTCTTCGAGGAAGATCGCCTCCCGATCGTGCAGCGGATGATCCTTGCGGAGACGGAGGAAGAACGGCAGGCTTGTCTCGACCAGCTGCTCCCGGTGCAACGCGGCGACTTTGAGGGGATCTTCCGCGTCATGGACGGCCTGCCGGTGATCATCCGCCTGATCGACCCACCGCTTCACGAGTTCCTTCCGTCCTACGAAGACCTCCTGGTGGAGGTGACGGAACTGCGCATCCGGGGCAACGACCCGGAGAAACTGGCCGAGAAGGAGCGGCTGCTCAAGGCCGTCCAGGGGATGCGCGAGATGAACCCCATGCTCGGGCTGCGCGGCATCCGCCTGGGGATCATATTCCCGGGCATCACCCAGATGCAGGTGCGGGCGATCTTCGAGGCCGCCTGCAACGTGGCCAAGGAAGGTGTAGTGGTCAAACCGGAGATCATGATCCCGCTCACCGGCCACGCAAACGAGCTGAAGGTCACACGCGAGATCCTGGAGCCCATCGCCAAGCAGGTCATGGCGGAGAAAGGCATCCAGATCGACTACAAGTTCGGCACGATGATCGAGATCCCCCGGGCGGCGATCACGGCCGACCAGGTCGCCGAGTATGCGGAGTTCTTCTCCTTCGGTACGAACGACCTCACGCAGACCACCTTTGGCTACTCGCGGGACGATGCCGAGGGGAAGTTCCTGTTGCAATACGTGGAACGGGGCATCCTGCCCGAGAACCCGTTCCAGGTGCTCGACCGGGACGGCGTCGGCTTCCTGGTGCGGCTGGGGGTAGAGCGCGGACGCAAGACCCGGCCCGACTTGGAGGTTGGCATCTGCGGCGAGCACGGCGGGGATCCGCGCTCGATCGAGTTCTGCCACGAGGTGGGCCTGAACTACGTCTCCTGCTCGCCGTTCCGCGTCCCGGTGGCCCGGCTTGCAGCGGCCCAGGTTGCGCTGGGCATCCCGCAGCACAAGGAGAAGGAATAGTCCGCAAGGAGCGTCCGCCCGCTACTTTGGCCCCGCAGGAGCCTGCTCCTGCGGGGCTTCTATGCAGCGGCTCGGGGCTGTTTGTTTGTTCGACGAAACTATGTTATAATGAAACAGGTGCTCACCCGGACGGTTGGCCCAAAAGGAGGAGCGATGACCCGTCTGAAGGCTTCTTCCGGCCAGTTTGGGCTCATCGGAGGCATCTGTCGGACAACCAGTGACAGCATCCTCGTGGTGGAACCGGGGCCGACATCTCTCCGGGAACGGCGGAAAGGGAGCCTGTACCTCGTTGCGGAACCGAGCCTTGAGGGGGTACGCAGCGCACTCGTGCTGCGTCAGGTGCTGACGGAGGTGTCCCAGGCCTACTACGACTGTCCCTCTCCCAGCATTACCACCTGTCTGAACCGCGCCATCCAGCAGGCAAACCGAAGCCTGCTTCAGCGCAACCTGGAAGTCTCCGCCCACGAGAAGCTCACCGTCGGGATCACGTGCGCTGTGGTCCGGGAATCGGAGGTGTTTCTGGCGCAGGTACTTCCCGGACAGGCCTACCTCGTGCATCAGGGGCGCTTGATGGCGTTTCCCCTCAACCCATCCTGGAGCCCGGAGACGGCTACCCTGCCCACCGTCACCCGTCTGCTCGCCCTGGGTTGGGAGGAAGAAGTGCGTCCGGAGTTCTTCCACAGCCCGCTGGCCGCCGGGGACGTCCTGTGCCTGTGTAGCAGCAACATTGGCCGATTCCTGAGCCGGGAGGAGGCGGAACAGCTCCTGCTGTACCAGGACCCGGGAGACGTGGTCGAACAGCTCTACCGCAGACTGCACGCCCAGGGTTTCACAGACGCGCACGCACTGGTCGTCTCGCTGCAACCCGCTGCCGGCCGCGCTGCGGCGCCCTTCTGGACCGCTGCCGGCCTCCAGGAACGTATGCGCCAGGCCGGGGAGACACTGGCCGGCTGGGCCGCCTTCATAGGAAGCGAGGTGCGCCGCCTCCTCACGGCGCCCAGTCGCCCGCGGCCCAAACCGGCGCGCAAGCGCGCCGCGCCCCCCCAGCCGCCAACCCCCGAAATCCCCACGCTCGTCCGTCCACAGCCGAGCATCCCCTGGTGGAAGTCGTTGATCGAGGCGTTCCACCTCCAGCCCGGACCGCCCCGCCTCGAACGTCCGCGCCTGCGGATCCGGGGCCCCCGCGAGAAACGCCGGCTCCTGGTGCCGCTCCTGCTCGGAGCGGGAGCCCTGCTTATCCTGGCGCTGCTCGTGGGCCTGATCGTCCAGCAGAACCAGCGCGCCCAGGACGCGCGCACTTTCTCCAGGATCGAGAAGGCGGAACAGCTCGTCCAGCAGGCCACGGAAGCGCGCGATCCGGTAGCCGCCAACCAGTTCCTCGATGAGGCGGAGCGCCTGCTCGCAGAAACCCAGAGCAGCCGCCGTACGCGCACGGAGCTGGAGCGCGCTACGACGAAGGTCCGCTCGACGCGCGATCAGATCAACCAGGTGCTCCGACTGGCACCGGAGGAAATGGTCCCTTTGATCCGCGCCGAAACCCTCAGCGCGACGGTCGCGGCGGCCGGCTTTGCCGGGGGCTGCGCGCAAGGTTGCCTCTGGCGGGACCTGGTGGTGCTGGACGACGCGCTCTTCCTGCTCGAAGAGCAGCACGGCACCGTTTATGTCTCCACAACAGGGGAACTGCGTCCGCTGCTCGGACCGGGCGCGCGGGATGGCCCTGCGACGGAGGGCATCGTAGCGATCGCCCGTCTGGAACGCCCCGCAGACTGCGGCCTGCCCGACCAGCCCCCCATCGTGCCATGGCTTGCCGCGGTGGATGCAGCACACCACCTCTACCTCTACCGGCACGGAACCTGGGAGACGTACGAACTGACCGCCGAGGGTTCCTGGAAGGCCCGCGCGGTGCGGCTGGAGGGCTTCCAGGGCAACGTCTACGTGTTGCGGGGCGATCCTGGGCAGATCCTGAAGTTCCCGTGCAACGCGTACGCACTGCGCATCGACTGGCTTGGCGAGGAGGAATCGGACCCCCAGCGCGGGCCGGCCGAGCGGGCCGTGGACCTGGCGATCGACGGCGCCATCCACCTGCTCCAACCGGACGGCTCCGTCCTCACCTTCCGGGGAGGCCGGCGAGAGGCTACCCTAACTTACCGGGTCTACCCAAGCGAGATTTCTCCTGCGGCGATTGATACGGACCCGGACGCGACCTTTATCTACGTCGCGGATCGACGCGGCCGTGTCTTGCAGCTGCGCAAGGAGGGACAACCGGTCTTTGTCCAGCAGATCCGGGGCCCCTCCGACGACGACCTCCTCTATTTGCAGGCCATCGTCGTGCAAGAGTCCCAGGGTACGCTGTACCTCCTGACCGAGCGCGGCGTCTTCCGAGCACGGTTGCCGCTTGCTCCAAGCCCTGCCCCAGTGCCCACGACCACCCCGTGAGAAAGGAACCCGGATCGATGGCTCCAGTCGGCGACACCCTGCGCGAGCGACGGGAAGAGCGAGGCCTGACGCTGGACGACGTCTCCCGGCAGACGCGCATCCGCCGGGAGTATCTGGAGGCGCTGGAATCCTCCCAATACGACCGGTTGCCGGCAGACGTCTATGTCCGGGGGTTCCTCCGTGCCTACGCACAACTCCTCGGGCTCGATCCCACGGAGACCGTCCGGGCCTACGAAAAAGAGCGGGGAACCCCCGAGCTCGTCTCCATTGCCCCGGTCAGCACGCCGCCGCGTGTCCGGTCCTGTGTCCTCCCGAGCGTGGGCATCGTCCTCTTTGCCACGCTTGCGATGCTGGCGTTCGCGATCTGGGCCTATTACGGCTGGCTACACCCGACGACCATCCCGCCCACCGCAACCCCTCGTCCCCCAACGGCAACACCCCTCCCACCCACGTTTACCCCGCAGGCAACCCCTCCCACCGCGGGCCCTACGGCCACACCTCGTATCTACCGGGGATTGGAAGCCGTGTTCCAGGTGAGCGCTCCGTGCTGGGTGCGGGTCATCGCCGACGGCGTCCAGGTCTTCCAGGGCACGCTCCCCGAGGGCTCCACACGCACGTTCACCGCCACCCAGGAGCTGCAGGTGCGCTTCGGGAACGCCGGCGGAGTGCGCGTCATCCTGAACGGGCAGGACCTCGGGGTGCAGGGCAATCCGGGTCAGGTGGTCAACCGGACCTGGAGGGTGGAACAGTGAGCCTGCGCGTAGCCCTCGCGCAGATGGAAGTGGCCACTGGAAGGCCGGACCAGAACTTCCAGCAGGCGACGGAGATGGCGGAGCGCGCCGCCTCCGCGGGCGCGCGCCTTTTCCTTCTCCCTGAGCTCTGGCTGACCGGCTACGACCTGGAGCAGGCCGGGCAGCATGCACAGGAACTGCCGGCCTGGCTCGAGCGGTGGTCGGCCCTGGCCCGCCAGCACCGGATGGCGATGGCCGGCTCCGTGCTGGCCGCCGATCCGTCTGGCCGGCCGGCGAACACCGCTTTCCTCCTTTCGGCGGAGGGGGAGGTCGTAGGCTGTTACCGGAAAATCCACCTCTTCGGGCCACTGGGCGAGATACGGCACCTCGTCCCCGGGAAGGAGAGCCCCTGCTTTGCCCTCTCCTGGGGCCGGGTGGCCCTGGCCATCTGCTACGACTTGCGTTTCCCGGAGCTGTTCCGTCGCTACATCGACCAAGGGGCCGAGATCGTACTGCTGCCGTCCCAGTGGCCGCTGCGCCGCCTCGAGCATTGGCAGATCCTGCTGCGCGCCCGCGCGATCGAGAACCAGTGCTACCTGCTGGGCTGCAACAGCGTCGGCCCAGGTCCGGGGGAGACGCTCTTTGCCGGCCATTCGGCGGCCATAGGTCCCTGGGGCCAAGTGCTTGTGGAAGGCGGAGAAAAGGCAGACCTCCTTCTGGCGGAAATCGACCTGGAGGAGGTCCGACGTGTCCGGGAATCCTTTCCAGTGCTGCGCGACCGAAGGCTTTAGGGGCAGCCCCGATCAACTCCTCCGGCGTCCACCCCCCACCAGGGAGATGAAGTAGAAGAGCTGGAGGACCGAAGTCAGGAGTGCGGCGACGTACGTCCAGGCAGCCGCGCGCAGGACCTTCTCCGCTCCCTCGACTTCCTCCGGCGCCACGAGGCCGCTTTCGCGCAGCATGTTCAGCCCGCGCCGGCTCGCATCTATCTCCACGGGCAGGGTAACCAGGTAGAATAGGGCCGCCGTGCTGAAGAGCAGGATGCCGGCCCAGGCCAACCCACCGAAGCGCAGGAGCACCCCCAAAAGGATCAACCAGGGGCCGGCCGTCGAACCGATGCTCGCCACCGGGACGAGGGCCGCGCGCCAGCGCATCGGCGCATAGCCCGAGTGCACCTGCTGCGCGTGCCCCACCTCGTGGGCGACGATTCCCAGGGCGGCCACCGAAGGGGTGCGGGCTACAGGCATGGAAAGGCGCAGCGTGTCCGTACGGGGGTCGTAATGGTCCGTGAGCTGCCCGGGAGTTCCCTCCAGGCGTACGGACCCCAGGTCGTTGTAGATCAGCAGGTGCTGGGCGGCCTCGGCCCCCGTGATCCCCCGCGCGTTGCGGATGCGCGAATAGCGGCCGTAGGCGTTGCTCACCATCAACTGGGCAACGATCCCCAGGAGCAAGGCCGGCCCGACAATGAGCAGGTAACGCGGGTCAAAGTACCAGAACATCGCTTCACCTCCGCCGGCTGGGTCCAAATCCCGCTACTGCCGGCATTCTTTCCTCCTACGATGGCTCCGTTGGAATGTTGCCAGTTTCGCATTAGAACGCGATTAGAGCCAGCCGAGTACCTGTAGAAGTTCCTCGTGCACCCGGCCGTTCGAAGCCACGATCCGATCCTCGCGCAGGTCCCAGGGGCGGCCACCCGGACCGGTGATCTGTCCCCCGGCCTCGCGCACGATCAGGCCGGCCGCAGCGACGTCCCACGGTTTCAGCCCGATCTCCCAGTGCGCCTCCTGGCGGCCGGCTGCCACGTAGCAGAGGTCGAGCGCGGCCGATCCGCTGCGCCGGATGCCCGAGACCACCGGTGCGACACGCGCGAACTCGGCCAGGTTGTTATCCGGAGCTATCGCCTTGTTGTACGGGAACCCGGTGCTCACGAGGCTCTCGCTCAGCCGCGCGCGCGTGGAAACGCAGATGGAGCGTCCGTTCAAATAGGCGCCCCTTCCCCGCGCGGCCCAGAAGCATTCGTGGCGCACCGGTTCGTATACCACGCCCACGAGCGGTTCGTCGTTTTCCCAGAGGGCCAGCGAAACCGCGTAATGGGGGTATCCGTGGACGTAGTTGTGCGTACCGTCCAGGGGATCGACATACCAGCGGTACGGAGCCCCGCACACCTGCCCTAGGCCTTCCTCCGCCTCGATATCGTGCCCCGAAAAGGCCTCCTGCAGCGCCTGGACGATCCGAGCTTCCGCCGCCCGGTCAACGTCGGTGACCAGCTCGGTTGCGCCTTTGACCCTCTCGCCTTTGGGGGCCCGGGCCCGTCTCAGGAGGAACGCTCCGACCCGGCGGGCCAGGTGGATGGCAAACTCCAGCGCGCGGTCGTCTTCGTTCAATGTCTCCCCCGGCTCACGCGAACTGCCGTACGAAACGCAGGTCGCCGGAGAAGAAGACGCGGATGTCGTCGATGCCATACTTGAGCATCGCGATCCGCTCCGGCCCCATGCCGAAGGCGAAGCCGCTGACGCGCTCGGGGTCGTACCCCCCGTTGCGGAGGACCACCGGGTGCACCATCCCGGCACCCATGATCTCGACCCATCCGGTATGTTTACACACCCGGCAGCCCGCTCCTCCGCACAGGATACAGTCCATATCGACCTCGACGCTCGGCTCGGTAAAAGGGAAGTAGCTGCAACGGAAGCGCACCTGCCGCTCGGCTCCGAACATACGGCGCGCGAATTCGACGATCACCCCTTTCAGGTCGGCCATCGTGATCCGCTCGCCGACCGCGAGCCCCTCCACCTGGTGGAACTGGCTCTCGGAGCGTGCCGTGACCTGCTCGTAGCGGTAGCATTTCCCCGGGAGGATTACGCGGATCGGCTCTGGGCAGTAGGTGCGCATCGCCCAGATCTGGCCGGGGGAGGTGTGCGTGCGCAACAGCACGCCCTCGCGCGTCGTGTAGAAGGTACTCCACATATCGCGAGCAGGGTGATGGGGGGGAATGTTGAGCAGCTGAAAGTTCCGCTCGTCCGTTTCGACCTCGGGGCTGGAAAACACCTGGAAGCCCATCTCCGCGAAGATGGCGTAGATTTCCCGCAGCACGCGGTTGCTCAGGTGGATGTGCCCGTACACCGGAGGCCGGCCGGGCAACGTGACATCCACCCGTTCGGCTTCCAGGGCGCGACGGAAGAGCTCCTCGTGTAGCGCCTCTCGGCGCGCCTCCAATGCCGCCTCGAGGCGACGCCGAAGGTCGTTCGCTATCTGGCCCACGCGCGGGCGCTCCTCGGGAGGAAGCTGTCCCAGGGATCGGAGCACTTCGCTCAGGGCGCCCTTCTTGCCCAGGTAGGCACGTTTCCACTCCTCGAGCGCCTCGCTGCTCGCGACCGCTTCGAGCCGCGCGAGCGCTTCTTCCTCGATCCTCGCGATGACGTCCAGCATGCTCATCTCCTGGCAGCCGAAGCCTTATCGGCCGAACGATCGGAGAGCGCCACTTCTGGCGGCGGCTCCACGACCAGCCACATATCGGGGAAGCGGCGGCGGACGGCCTGCACGATTCCCTCCGCATCCAGTCCCAGGCTAGCGCGCACCTGGTGCTGGGCCCCGTGATGCACGAACTGATCCGGGATGCCGATGCGCAGGAATTCCCGCCCGGATGTGAGGACCTTGCGTTCGAAGAACTCGAGCACGGCGCTGCCAAAGCCGCCCGCCAGGACATTCTCTTCCACGGTCACGATGCGCCGGAAGTTGCGGGCAATCCCGTAGAGCAACGACTTGTCCAGCGGCTTGACGAAACGTGCATTGATGACCGCAGCCTCGATCCCTTCCTCTGCCAGCCGCTCTGCAGCTTCCAGCGCGGGATACACCATCGAACCGATGGCCACGATCGCGAGATCGCCTTTGGAGCTCTTGCGGAGCACTTCCCCAAGCCCGATCGGGATCGTCTCGCATCCCTCGCCCAGGGGCACGCCCACGCCGGCACCACGCGGATAGCGTATCGCCACAGGCCCTTCCACCATCAGGGCCGTCCAGAGCATGCACTGCAGCTCCCGCTCGTCCTTGGGGGCCATAACGACCAGGTTCGGGATGTGGCGCAGATAGGACAGATCGAACACCCCGTTGTGTGTGGCGCCGTCATCGCCGACGATCCCCGCACGGTCCAGGGCGAAAATGACGGGCAGGTTCTGCAACGCCACATCGTGCACGATCTGATCGTAGGCGCGCTGGAGGAAGGTGGAGTAGATCGCCACGACGGGCCGGAAGCCTTCGGTCGCCAGCCCTGCGGCGAAGGTTACCGCGTGCTCCTCGGCGATCCCCACGTCGTAGAAGCGACTCGGGAAGCGCTTGGCGAACTCCACAAGCCCGGTTCCGTCCGGCATCGCCGCGGTGATGGCGACCACCCGCGGGTCAGCCTCGGCCATGCGGATGAGCGTCTCACCAAAGACGCGGCTGTAAGACGGGGCTTGGCTCTTTCCCTCGCCGTTGGGGGCGACGCCGTGAAAGTTCGTCGGATCGGCCTCGGCAGGTCCGTACCCTTTGCCCTTCGTCGTGTAGACGTGCACCAGCACCGGACCCTGGACACGGCGCGCCGCCCTCAAGGTAACGATCAGGTCGCGCAGGTCGTGCCCATCGACCGGTCCGATATAGGTGATGCCCAGTTCATCCCAAATCCGCGTGGGGATGAGAAACTCCTTGAAGCTGTTCTTCAGGCGCCGCAGGAAGTCGAGGATGGGGCGGCCGAGGGCGCTGCGGCTCAGCACCCGCTCCGCGCGCCCTTTCGCCAGCTGGTAGCGGGGGTCGGAGCGCAGCCGGTTCAGGTAACGGGAAAGCCCGCCGACGTTCGGGGCGATCGACATGCCGTTATCGTTCAGGACGATGATCAGCCGGGTATTCAGCTGACCGGCATTGTTCAGCGCCTCGAAGGGCATCCCGCAGGTCATTGAGCCGTCTCCGATGACCGCAACGACGTGAAAGTCCTCCCCTCGCAGGTCCCGCGCGCGGGCGATCCCCAGCGCAGCAGAGATCGAGGTGCCCGCGTGCCCAGCACCGAACGGGTCATGGGGGCTCTCGGAGCGTTTGGTGAAACCGCTGAGGCCCCCGGCCTGGCGGATGGTGCGGAAGCGGTCCTTGCGGCCGGTAAGGAGTTTGTGCACGTAGGCCTGATGGCCGACGTCCCACACGATCCGATCCCGAGGGCTATCGAACACGGTGTGCAGGGCGATGGTCAGCTCGACGACGCCCAAGTTCGAGGCCAGGTGGCCGCCCGTCTGGGGCACAACCTCGATCAGCTCATTCCGCACTTCCTGTGCCAGTTGCCGGAGCTCCCGCAGGGAAAGGTGCTTCAGCTGGGCGGGGTCGTTGATCCGATCCAGAACGCGCTGACCCATCTCCTTCTCCTGCCCGCATAGAGAAACTTCCCAGGAAGGCGGCAGGGAACGGGGATGCCGTTCCCTGCCGGAGCGCTCCATAGCTCTGGGAGGGCACTCCTCGGGCTACTCCAACCTCCAGCAGGCGACAAAGTGCTCGCCACCGTAGTCTTTGAAGGGTGGCTCTTCCTCGGCGCAGCGCTTCATCGCGAAGCGACAGCGCGTGCGGAAGCGGCAGCCCGAGGGAGGGTTCACGGAGCTGGGAACATCGCCCTCCAGGATGATCCGCTGACGCTTCTTTTCGACCACCGGGTCCGGCACCGGAACGGCCGAAAGGAGCGCCTGGGAATACGGGTGCAGCGGGTTGTCGTAGAGCTCGTAGCTCCCTGCCATCTCGACAATCTTGCCCAGGTACATCACGGCCACGCGGTTGCTGATATGGCGCACCACCGACAGGTCGTGTGCGATGAACAGATAGGTCAGGTGGAACTTTTCCTGGAGCTCCTCCAGCAGGTTGATGATCTGCGCCTGGATGGAAACGTCGAGGGCCGAGACCGGCTCGTCACAAACGATAAACTCCGGCTCCACGGCCAGGGCCCGGGCAACCCCGATGCGCTGCCGCTGCCCACCCGAGAACTCGTGCGGGTAGCGGTTGATGAAGTAGGGGTTCAGGCCGACGACCTTCAGAAGCTCCATCACCCGCTCGCGGCGCTCCTTGCCATCGGCCAGCTTGTGCACGACCATCGGTTCCCCGACGATACCGCCCACGGTCATGCGGGGATTCAGAGAAGCGTAAGGGTCCTGGAAGATCATCTGGATCTTGCGCCGCATCCGGCGCAGGGCTTCCCCCTTCAGCCGGGTCAGGTCGACCCCCTCGAAGATCACCTCGCCGGCCGTGGGGCGATACAGCTGCACAATCGCACGGCCGGTGGAAGATTTCCCGCAGCCGCTCTCGCCGACCAGCCCGAGCGTCTCGCCCCGTCGGATGTAGAAACTGACCCCGTCGACGGCCTTGTTGTCGGCGATCTTGTGCTGGAAGATGATCCCCCTGGTGAGCGGGAAGTACATCTTCAGGTTGCGGACTTCCAGGATGATATCGCCGGATTTCGCTTCCATCGAGCCCCCCTATGGCTTGGAGATCCAGCCTTCCTTGTTGATATCGAACCAGCAGGCTGCCTGGTGGTTGGGCGCCACCGTGCGCAGGGGCGGCCGGCCTTCCTCGCAGCGCGGCTGGGCATAGTCGCAGCGCGGAACGAACGGGCACATATCCGGCAGGTCGATGAGGTCCGGAGGCAAGCCACGGATCGGGTTCAGCTTGCGCCGCTCGCGGGCATCAACCCGCGGGATGGAACGCATCAGCCCGAGCGTATAGGGGTGGCGCGGATTGCCAAAGATCTCGTAGGTGTCTGCCGTCTCCACCACGTGGCCGGCGTACATCACCACGACCCGATCGCTCATCCCCGCCACGACCCCCAGGTCGTGGGTGATGATGATCACCGCGGTGCCCAGCTCCCGCTTCAGTTTGTTGATCAAGTCGAGGATCTGCGCCTGGATGGTCACATCCAGCGCCGTGGTGGGCTCGTCCGCAATGAGCAGCTCCGGGTTACAGGACAGCGCCATCGCGATCATCACGCGCTGTCGCATACCGCCGCTGAACTGGTGTGGATAGTCGTCCAAGCGTTTCTCCGCGGACGGGATGCCCACCATACGGAGCAGCTCGAGGGTGCGTTCCCGGGCCGATGCGCGGTCCATCCCGAGGTGCAGCTCCAACGCTTCACTGACCTGGCGGCAGATCGTCAGCACGGGGTTGAGCGAGGTCATCGGATCCTGGAAGATCATGGAAATGCGGTTGCCGCGCACGTGGCGCATCTCATCCTCGCTCAGGCTGAGGAGGTCCTCGCCGTCGAAGATGATCTCCCCGCCCACGATCTTGCCCGGCGGCTGGGGAATCAAGCGCATAATGGAAAGAGCGCTCACGCTCTTGCCGCACCCGCTCTCCCCCACGATGCCCAACGTCTCCCCCTTGTGGACGTAGTAGGAGACGCCGT
>JBMFPK010000009.1:0-20597 GCA_049969155.1 Chloroflexia bacterium
AGCCGCAGTCGGGCCGTCGTTCGGCTGCCCGAGGTGGGCCTTCCGGGGCCGTGGGAACTGGTCCTGTACCTTTCCGGCCGGCCTGCCGGCACCGTTCCGGTGTCTCTTACCTTGAACGGCCGCGACATTGGGGAAGTGAGCGTCGCATCGGGCCCTGCGGCCTACTCTATCATCGTGGTTGAAAGTTCGCTTCCTGTGGCCCGCACGCTCCGCGTGGGCCTGCAGACGGTTCCCTTCTCTCCGCCGAACGATCCCCGCGAGCTGGGCGTAGCCGTGGAGCGGATCGAGCTGCGGCCGCTCGGTCGCGGTCTGCGCGGGATCCCCCTCCAACCCTTCTTCCTCTTCCTCGGCGTGTCGCTCCTGACGTACGCGGGGCTGAGCCGTTTGAGCCGTCGCCGTTGGGTCGGGTTTGCCGGCGGAACGATCCTCCTGACCCTTGCTTCTGTTGGGGTGCACTTCCACTGGCCCTCGGAACAGCTGCGCCCACTTCCTTGGGCGGCTGTCATCGGATCGTTCGGGGTGCTCGGGATGGCCTTCGGTCCAGATGTGCGTCGGGACTTGGCCCGGGCGATTCGAGCACTCGGGGCGGGGCGTCTTGCTCCCCGCTCGGCGGCCTGCTTCCCTGTGTCCGAACGATGGGTGTGGGCGCTTCGTGCAGGCGTGCTCTGTGTGCTCTTGCTGCACCTCCTGGCGCCATGGTTACCCACGGAGCAGGGGCCGTACGAGAACGTTTCCTGGGGTTTTCGCTACTTTGCCCGCCTTCCGGCAGGATGGCGTTGGGGCGGAGCGCTCTTGGCCGTGGGGCTGTGTCTGGCCTCCGGCCCCCTTGCCCGCACGGCCGTCTGGCTTTCCTGGCGCCTGCGGCGCCTCCGCTTAGGGAGCACGGTCCTAGGGCTGGGGCTTGCAGCGCTCCTCTCTGCGGTACTGTTTTGGCTGCTGCGCACCCGGTGCTTCTACGGGGACTGGGAGGAGATCGTGGAGGACATCTCGCTGGGCGCGCTGTGGCGGGAACGGAGCCCGCTCGATTTCCTGCTGCGCGCATCCTTGGGACGGCTGCTCGCCAAGCACTGGCCGGCGTGGCTGCAGGTCAGTTCGCCGCTTTCGAGGTGCTTCGTGCAGCCGGTGCCCGCTAGCGACGCGCTGGGCCCGCTGCGCGGCGCGCTGGGTGCGCTGAGCTGTCTGGCGGGTGGCTTGTTCGTCGCTGGCGTCGTCGCACTCGCCACGACACTCTTGCCGCACCGGCTGGAACGGTGGTTGTTCGTGCTCCTCGTGGTGGGCCAGGGCACCATCCTGCTATTTGCCGGATACATCGAGATGTACACGCTGGTCACCGTGGCTCTGGTGGTCTATGTGTTGCTCGGGGTGCTAGCGCTACAGGGTAGGATTCGGCCTCTGTGGGCGATCTGGGCGTTCGCCTTCGCTGTGGTGACACACCTGCAGGCATTGTACCTGACACCCTCGCTCCTGTGCGTGGCCTTGGACGGAACCTCGTGGGGCAACCGGAAGCTGGCCGGCCGTCTGTGGAGGGCAGTTCTTGCCGGCCTCCTGCTCCTTATCCTGCTGGCCGGCTCCTTCCTGCTGCTCGGCTACGATCCTGGGCGGCTACGTTGGGCCTCGCGGGGGCTCGGCGGTGTGGACGGAGTGTTTTTCAAGCACCTGCTGCGCGCAGCACCCGCAGCGCATGAGCCGTACCCGATCCTTTCGTGGCAACACCTGCGCGCTGTCGCGAATCAACAGCTGCTCGTAGCGCCGCTTTCCTTGGCGGTCGTCGTTTTCTCGCTGCTGGCGCTCGCTCCTCGGTGGCGCTTCTTGCGGAAGGACCGGGTGTTCCTCTTCTTTCTTGTTGCGGCCCTGCCGGCGCTCCTGTTCACCTGGGTGTACAACCCGGACCTAGGGCCCCGGCAGGACTGGGACCTGCTCGCACCCCCGTCGGTGCTCCTCACGGTGTGCGCTGCGTACCTGGTGCTGGCGCGCATCCGTCCGGCCGGTGTGCGCCTGAGCGGAGCCCTGGCGTGGCTCTCCATCTCCCTTCTGCATGCGTTGTCCTGGCTGTTCCTGAACCATTTGGGGGTGTGAAGAGGGCCATCGCGTCGGCCGGACACCAGAGCCTCCGTGGGCTCCCTTCCGCCTCGCGGCGCATCGTTGGGAGTCCGCCCGCTTCCGAGGTTTGAGGCTCATACCGGCATCTTGCCTGTGTAGCGAGCGGAAAAGCCTGGCACTCTAGCGCAGGGGTAAGCGCCGAACCGGGATGTCCGCGACCAGGCGGTCCTGGCGTTCCGTGCGCGTGATCTTGACATCGATGTGCTCGGCATCGATTTCCACATACTTGGAAATGACGGCGATGATCTCGCTCTTGAGGGTCTCCAGGAGCTGCGGTGAGAACCCCCGGTCGTGCACGAGCACCAGCTGCAGGCGCTCCTTGGCGATGGCGGAGCTCTTCGGGCGGCGCTGAAACATGCTGCGTACCAGGTCCACGGCTCGACCTCCCTGCTACTGGCCCCGGGAACCGTCGTTGCGCCGGCTCATCCAGCCGGCGATCCGTCCCCAGAGCGAGGGCTCCTCAGGCACGCTGAGCGGCACTTCCTCGCCCAGCAACCTTCGGGCGATCTGGAGAAAAGCCTGGCCGGCCGGCGAACGGTTCTCCAGCACGACGGGTACCCCTCTGTTGGTGGATGTCAGGATGTGCACATCCTCAGGGACGATCCCGATGATCGGGATGGCCAGAATCTCCTGCACATCGTCGACGCTGAGCATTTCTCCGCGCCGCACCATGGCGGCATTCAGCCGGTTGAGGATCAGCCGTGGCTCCCCCTTTTCCTCCGCTTCGACGAGCCCGATGATCCGGTCGGCGTCCCGCACCGCCGCGACCTCGGGCGTGGTGACGATCAGCACCTCGTCGGCGCCCGCGACGGCGTTCTTGAAGCCCTGCTCGATTCCCGCAGGACTGTCGATGAGGATGAAATCGAACTCGGTGCGCAGTTGCCGGCAAACCTCGATCATATCTGCTGGGCTCACGGCCGTCTTGTCGCGGGTCTGTGCCGCGGGAATGAGGTAGAGGTCCGGCAGCCGCTTGTCCTTGATCATGGCCTGCCGCAGTCGACAGCGTCCCTCGACGACGTCCACCAGGTCGTACACGATGCGGTTCTCCAGGCCCATCACGATGTCCAGGTTGCGCAGGCCGATATCCACATCGATGGCGACGACGCGCTGGCCCAGCATGGCAAGCGCCGTGCTGAGGTTGGCGGTGGTGGTGGTCTTGCCCACCCCTCCCTTGCCGGACGTGATGGTGATGACCTGTGCCATACATGCCTCCTTCCGATCGAGTCCTCGGCTCAGGGCCTGCGGAAGAGGTCCCACGGTTCCACGACGATGCGGCCGCCGGCGATGTAGGCGACCTCGGGGCCGGTGGAAGGTCCGGGTTCCTCTGGAGGGCGAGCCGCCAGGTTCGCGATGCGCAGCTGTGTAGGGGATAGGTCCAACGCACACACGATGGCCCGTTCGTCCCCGATCGCGCCCGCGTGCACTACGCCGCGCAGACGCCCCCAGACAACGACGTCCCCCCCGGCCAGTACCTCCGCTCCTGGGTTGACATCGCCCACCACGGTCACCGGTCCGTGGTGACGCACGGCCTGGCCGGAGCGCACCGTGCGCGTGATGAAGAGGGCCTCGGGGATCGCCTGGAGGCGGAGGCCTGTATCTGTGCGGCTGGGCTGAGGCGCGCCTGCGGACGGTACCGAGCGCACGCCGGCATCGCGGAGGGTGCCGCGTGTCTGGCGATTCACCGTCCCCACCGCGCGCAGATCGACCCCCCATCGTTGCAGGATGGCGGTCAGCTGGCCCAGTTCCTCCAGGCTCAGTGCGCGGTTTCCCACATCCACCAACAGCTCGGCTCCCCGGAAGAAGCTCTCCCCTCGCCGCAGCTGCTCTTCCAGAGCGGCAAGCAGCGTCTCCAGCGGGGCTTCCTCGGCAAGGACAAGGCGCAGGCCTGTCCGATCACCTTTGAGCCGAACCAGTTCCTCCATCGGGGTCCTCGCTTGCCGGTCCTGCCGGCCGTGTGAAGTAGTACTCGATAATGTCGGTCACGGCAGGCATCGCAATGCGGCTTCCCTGCCCGCCGCCCTCCACGACCACCGCGACGGCCACCTGGGGGTCCTCATAGGGGGCAAAGCCGACGAACCAGGCGTGAGCCTGCCGGATGCCGGGCCTCAGGAACGGCCCGAACTCGGCCGATCCAGTCTTGCCCGCAATCGCCACGCTCGCATGCGTTCGTGCATAGTCCGTAGCCGACTCGGTGACCACACGCCGCATTCCCTGGCGGACCACCGCGAGGTAATCGGGCTCGATCGGCAACTGCCGAATGACCACGGGGCGAAAGTCGCTCACGACTTGTCCCTCGCTGTCCTGGACGCGGAGTAGCAACTGGGGGCGGTACAGCGTCCCGCCGTTGGCAATGGCTGCAACCGCGTTCACGAGTTGCAGAGGCGTCACCAGGAGGTTCCCCTGGCCGATCGCCATGTTATACAGGTCGCCCTGGACCCAGGGCTCCCCGAGGGTGCTTTCCTTCCACTCGGGCGTCGGAATCAGGCCCGAGGCTTCTCCCGGCAGCCCCAGGCCGGTCGGCTCGCCGAAGCCGAAGGCACGCGCATAACGCACGAACCGCTCGATCCCCAGGCCGTCCTGGTACTGCTTGTCCGGCGTGCCTCCGGCCACAGTGAAGAAAAAGACGTTGCAGGAGTTTCGAATGGCGACATCCACCGTTTGCCAACCGTGCCCGCTGCGAAGCCAGCAGGGGAAGACCTGAGGCGGGAGGCTGGGGTCATAGCGGTTCGGCACGAGGAGGGCGCCACCGTCGAAAATGCGCGTCTTGGGCGTGATCACCTTCTCCTGGAGGGCCGCAGACGCGACGACGACCTTGAAAGTGGAACCCGGTGGATAGCTCCCGGCGATCGCCCGGTTCACGAGGGGCTTGCGCGGATCGTCGAGAAGGGCGCGGAACTCTTCCGGCGTGATGCCGCGAGCGAACAGGTTGTTGTCATAGTTCGGCCAGCTGACCATCGCCAGCACCTGGCCGTTCCGCACGTCCATGACGATCGCCACCCCGCTGGTCACCGGCCGGTAGTCGCGGGGCCGTTCCAGCTCGGCTTGCCGGATATAGCTTTCGAGAATGGCGGTGGCCTTCTCCTGGAGGTCCGTGTCCAAGGTCAGGACGATGTCGTAGCCCGGGCGCGGGTCTTTCGTCCAGAAGGGGGTCCCGACGGGGCGTCCACTCGCGTCGACCTGGATCTCCTGGAGCCCCAACTCGCCGCGCAGCAGCGACTCGAACGCGCGCTCGGCGCCCAGTTTCCCAATGCGGTCGTTTTCCAGGTAGCGCACCGGCAGCCCGCTCTTCGGTTCCGGATTCTCCGCGGCGAGTTCTTCCGCCGTAATCCGGCCTACGTAGCCCACAATATGCGCGGTGAGAGCACCGGTGGGGTACCGCCGCAACGGCTCTGTCTGCACGTAGATCCCGGGGAGTTCCAAACGGTGTTCCTCGACGAGCAGGGCGACGTCCCGCGGAAGGTTCTCCGCCAGAGGAACCGGGAGATAGGTGGGCCCGGCGTTCTCTCGCAGGGCCTGTTGCAGGGAAGTCGTATAGGTCAATCCATTCGAGGCGGCGACCCGGCTCCGCAGCCAGGATGCATCCGGTTCCGAGAGGCGAAGCGTCACGCTGAAGCGGCCGTCCTGGCCCAGCATTGTCTCCAGGCTTTCCGGGTAACCCGGCTCCAGGTGGCTGTCCAGCCAACGGAACAAGGTGTCCCTCGCGCTTGGCTCGAGCGTCGCGCTGTTCACTTCCAGGATCCCTTCGCAGTTCAACAACGCGCACAGGCGGTCGAAGAGCCGGGAGCGCTCCGCCTCGCCTTCAGGAAGTCCTTGCAGCGTGGCCATCAACGTGAAGCTGGGGACGTTTTCGGCAAGGAGACGGCCCGTGCGGTCGAAGATCCTACCACGGAGTGGCAACATCGGTACCACACGGCGCCGGTTCCCTTCCGCCACCTCCCGGTACCGTGCTCCTTCCACGATCTGCAGGTACCAGAGACGCGCACCCAGCGCCGCAAACGCTGCGAGGAGCAACATTCGCAGAAGCAGGAAGCGCCACAGCGGCTTTTGTTTCCGTGGTCCAGTCACGCCGTCGCTTCCTCCGAGTCTCAGCCAATCCGGATGCGTGGCCGGATCCTTTGGTCCAGCCATTCGCAGGCGGCGTACGTCGCGGGCATCAGGGCGCCGTGGACCAGCATCAAGGGCAGCACGACTCGGGCCGCCAGTTCCAGGCCGCCCGAGCGCGCGAGGACGCCCGTCAAAGCCATCAGGAGCAGGTTATAGCCGACCGTGCCCAGGAGTGCTGCGGCTACGGGGAAGGCGAGATTTCCCCGGTGCAGCGGTATCGCCAGCGCTCCCACAGCCACCGTGACCAGGAGGAGCGCGAGGGTGTGGCTGCCAAGCCAACTGGGCGAAAGGAGGTCCATCGCGATTCCTCCCACAAAGGCCCCGATCGCTCCCTCGTGCAGCCCGCGCACGATGGTCCACGCCAGCACGCCCACGAGCACCAGGTCCGGCCGCACCCCGAGGAGCGGGAGGCGCGGCATCGCGGTGGCCTGCAACAGGGCGAACAACACCAGAGCCAGCAAGCAAACCGTGCGCATGCCGCTACCTCGTGCCGAGGACGATCATGACACGCTCCAGGTGGTCCAGGTCTACCGCCGGGATCAGTTCCAGCTCCTGGTGGAGATCGGAGGTCCTCTTTACCTGCAATACCTGGCCGATCGGGAGGCCGGCCGGCAAGGCGTTTTCTTGAAAAGGTGGGAGCTGCAGGCCGGAGGTGACCACCCAGTCGCCCTCGTTCACGCGTGCTTCCAGCGGCACGAACCGCATCCGCAGTCGGCTTCCTGCCTGCCATCGGCCTTCGACCAGGCCTGTGGGCCGATCTGGATTCTGCACCACCGCACTCACTGCGCTTTCGATATCCGTAACAAGCAACACATCCGCCGAGTTGCCAAAGACGCGCAAGATACGCCCTACCAGGCCGGCAGGCGCAATGACCGCCATGCCTTCCCGGACGACGACCCGCTGTCCCTCGGGTTGGGACCAGGCGACGCGCACCGTCTGCTGCAGCCCGCTCGGATCGCGCCCCACGATCTCCGCATAGAGCAGGACGAGGTCCGGGTAGCGCTGCTGAAGGCCCAGCAGACGGCGGAGCTGCTCGTTCTCGCGCACGATTTCCTGGCAGCGCCGGTTCTCCTGGGTGAGATACTCGATTGTCTCTTTCAGCTCCTCGTTTTCAGCCTGCAGTTCCGCCGCCTTGTGCCACCGTTCCCAAAGCCGGCCGAGCTCCTCAGAGCTCCCCGCAAGGCCCCGCTGGAGAGGCCCAACGGCCCAGTTCCAGGCAGCTCGCGCCCAACCCAGACCCACCAGCCGATCGGCGACCAGGAGTCCAACCGAAACGACGACCAAGACGAGCAACGTCACGCCGGTCTTACGCACGGTACGTTCCGCCTCAGGCCTTCGATGAATCCTTTGGGAACCGTCCAGGACGTCCCGAGGTGTGGCACCGGGGCATCAGGCCGCAGCGGGAACGGGTCGAAGCCGCTGACTGGCCAGGATGATCTTGCGGTACCGTTCGAAATCCTCCACGATGGCACCGCACCCCCGGGCGACGCAGGTCATCGGGTCGTCCGCGATGCGCACCGGGATCTTGATCTCGTGTGTGAGACGGCGGTCCAGACCTAGCAGAAGGGCTCCCCCGCCGGCCAGGACGATCCCGTGCTCCATAATGTCCGCCAGCAGCTCCGGCGGGGTTTCCTCGACGGCTGCCCGGACTTCCTCCACGATCCGGTTCACCGGACCGGCGATCCCTTCGCGCAGCTCCACGCTGCTCACTTCGACCTCCTTCGGGAGGCCCGTGAGCAGGTCCCGTCCTCTGAGGGTGACCTTGCGTTCTTCGGCGAGGGGAAAGGCGCTCCCCGCCAGGATCTTGGCACGCTCGGCCATGCGTTCCCCGATGAGGAGGTTAAAGGCCGAGCGGGCAAAGTTCACGATGGCCTCGTCGATCTCGTCGCCCGCTGTGCGGATGGAGCGGGAGACCACCACGCCTCCCAGCGAAATGACGGCGACTTCGGTTGTCCCGCCGCCGATATCGACGACCATGCTGCCGCTCGGCTCCGTGATCGGGAGTCCGGCACCGATGGCCGCGGCCATCGGTTCCTCGATCGTGTAAGCCTCCCGAGCGCCGGCGTGGATGGCGGCATCCTTGGCCGCTCGCTTTTCCACTTCGGTGACTCCGCTCGGCACGCCGATGACGACGCGGGGACTCGGCTTTGGCCACCCGCCGCTGCGCTGGTGTGCCCGGTCGATAAAGTAGCGCAACATCCGCTCGACCACATCGAAATCGGCGATCACGCCATCTTTCAGTGGCCGGATGGCGACGATGTTGGCCGGCGTCTTGCCGATCATGGCTTTGGCTTCTTCGCCCACGGCGAGCACCGTCTTGCTCTTGCGCTCGATGGCCACGACCGATGGCTCACCGATCACGATCCCCTTCCCACGGACGTAGACAAGGGTCGTCGCGGTGCCCAGGTCGATGCCCAAGTCACGGCTGAACAGCCCCGCGAACGCCGAGATCGGGTTCAGCATCTTCTTGCTCCTTGTCCCAAGAGTCGTTTGGGATGCATTATAGCACAGATGTGGCAACTCCGCTTGTCAAAAGCCCGCCTTCCGGCTATAATAGAAAATGTAATGCTGCTGGACAGAGGCGGCAAGACCGCAGGAGGATAGGACGATGTCGGGTCATTCCAAGTGGGCGCAGATCAAGCGGAAGAAGGGCGTGGCGGATATCCGCCGGGGACAGCTGTTCACGAAACTGGGGCGGGAGATCAGCGTGGCCGTACGGGAAGGCGGTCCGGACCCGGAGGCGAACTTTCGTCTGAGGATGGCGATCGAGCGCGCGCGGCGCGAGAACATGCCCATGGAGAACATCCAGCGTGCGATCGACCGGGCGGCGGGACGGACCGGTGAGGCGGCGATCGAAGAGGTGATCTACGAGGGGTATGCTCCGCATGGGGTTGCGCTCATCGTGAACGCGGCGACGGACAATCGAAACCGCACGGTTGCAGAAGTGCGGAACATCCTGACCCGGGGAGGTGGGAGCCTGGGCGAGACCGGCTGCGTGGCTTGGCTCTTTGACGTGAAAGCCTACCTGACGATCGAAGTGGCGGGCGATGATCCTGAAGAGGCGCAGGCGGAAGCCGAGAGCATCGCCCTGGACGTGATGGACGTGGAGGGGGTGCAGGACGTGCGCGTGGAGGGGAACCTGGTGGAGATCTATGCGGAGCTCTCGGACCTGAAGCGGGTTCGCGACGCCCTGATCCAGCGCGGCTACAACGTGACGACTGCCGAGAAAACCTATGTTCCCAAGAGCACCGTCTCGCTGAGCGAGAAGGATACCATCCAGGTGCTGAAGCTGCTGGAGCGGATCGAGGAACTGGACGACGTACAGAAGACCTACTCCAACCTGGAGATACCCGACTCCGTGCTGGCTGCGCTCGAGCGGGAATAGTGCACCGTGGCCACAGGCCCCGAAGGGATCCTCCTATGCGCGTCCTCGGTCTGGACCCCGGCACCGCTCGCTTGGGTTGGGGAGTCATCGAAGGGGAAGAGGAGCCTCGATTGGTCGACTGCGGCACGTTGACCACGCCGGCGGATCGACCGTTGGCCGCCCGTCTTGGCCAACTGTTCGCCGAGCTTCAGGTGCTCGTCGCGCGCCTGCAGCCCGAAGCGGCCGCGTTGGAGGAGCTCTTCTTTTCCCGTAACGTCCGTACAGCATTTGCCGTCGGCCAGGCGCGCGGTGCCGCCCTGGCCGCACTGGCGAGCGCCGGGATTCCTGTGTACGAGTATACTCCCCTTGAGGTAAAGCAAGCAGTCACCGGGTACGGCCGGGCGGAGAAGCGTCAGGTGCAGGAGATGGTGCGCGCCCTCTTGCGCCTGGCCGAGATTCCTCGGCCCGATGACACTGCCGACGCCCTGGCGGTAGCCATCTGCCATTTCCACGCCGCCCGAATGAAGCAGCTGCTCGCGGAACGGACGTAGCAGGGGCGCGCACAGCGCGCGCATGCGCGACTTCTGCCGCCCCGGGTTGCCCACACGGATCGCTCTGTCCCCTTGCCTGGAGGAACCCATGAAATCGCTGAGCATCTTGAACGACGTTCTCGGGCCGGTGATGCGCGGCCCCTCGTCTTCTCACACCGCTGGATCGTACCATATCGGCCGGCTGGCACGCTACCTGTTCGGCGCCGAACCCGCTGGTGCCGTGATCCGGTTCGACCCGGGGGGATCGTATGCCCGCGTCTACCGGGACCAGGGCAGCGATCTTGGATTTGCTGCCGGGCTGATGGGCTGGGAGATCACGGATGCACGTTTCCCCCAGGCGCTCGAGGCAGCACGAGAGCGGGGGCTTCCGATTCGCTTCGTCGTGGACCCGCTCGAGCGGGCGGACCACCCAAACACTGTGGAGATGGAACTCTGGGGAGCGGATCGGCCGAGCCTTCGGCTGGTTGCGCGCTCGGTGGGCGGTGGCGCCGTCGAGATCGTGACCCTTGGGGAGTGGAGCCTTTGCCTTGCAGGGAATGCGTTTGAGCGGCTCGTGGAGGTGGAGCCGTGGGCAGCCGATGCAATCCAGGGCCTGCTGGAAGCAGACGCTCTGAAGGACCCGGAGCGGCAGGAGAAAGAAGGAAGGGTCCTGATCCGTGTCCCGGCCGCAAGGCCGCTTTCCGAGGGGGAGGAACGCATGCTGCTTGCTCATCTCGGGGTGCACGGGGTGTGGACGGCCCCGCCGCTGGGTTGGGTGGTACGCGGCCGGCCGCTCTTCTCTGGCGCACACGAGATGCTTGCCTACGTTCGACAACAGGGCGTTTCGCTGGGAGAGGCGGCTGCGGCCTACGAAGCCGCGTTGCTGGGAGTCGCCGAGGAGGACGTGTATGCCGAGATGGACCGACGGCTCGGCATCATGGAAGCAGCCGTAGAGCGGGGGCTGGGTGAAGGGCTCGAAATGCAGCTCCTTGTCCCCACGGCAGGGAAGATTCTCCGGGCCGAAGCCGCCGGAAAGCTCGCGCTCGGTGGGTTACATACCCGGGCAGGGGCGCGCGCGATGGCCGTGATGCACGTCAGCAGTTCGATGGGGGTGATCTGTGCCGCGCCGACCGCTGGGGCTGCAGGGGTGCTTCCCGGTGTCCTCGTCACGCTTATCGAAGAACAGCAGCTGGAACGGAGAGAAGCCGTCCGGGCATTGCTTGCTGCCGGCGCGGTGGGGCTGGTCGTGGGCGGGCAGGCCACCTTCGCGGCCGAGGAAGCGGGATGCCAGGTGGAGATCGGCGCGGCGGGGGCGATGGCTGCGGCAGCGGTGGTCGAGGCAGCCGGCGGCACGGCAGAGCAGGCATTCGACGCCGCTGCAATCGCCCTGCAGAACGCGATGGGCTCGGTCTGTGACCCCGTCCAGGGCATCGTGGAAATCCCGTGCCACACGCGGAACGCGGCCGCTGCCGCCTCGGCATTCGTGTGTGCGGACCTGATCCTCGGGGGGTACGAGAACCCCGTGCCGCTGGACGAAACCGTAGAGGCGGTCCGCGCAGTCGGGTGTCTGCTGCCTGTGGAACTGCGTTGTACGGCTTTGGGCGGGCTGGCGCAAGCTCCCTCGGCCCAGCGCCTGAGGCGGCGCCGTCGCATTCAGGCGGGCGCATAGAGGTCGAGGACGTCCCGCAGTATCGCCGCAGCTGTGGGCATCGGCGTGGTCTCGACGATGCTGGCCGCCAGGACACCGGCGATATCGGTGTGGTACACGATCCCCATCTGCTCGGGGCCCAGACGCGCGAGTGGGTGATCTTCCGGCAGCCTGAGGGGGCCGACCGAAAGGTTGTATCCGTGTGGGGTTTTCTGCGCCAGGGCAACTAGCCGTATCCTTTGCCCGCTGGCTCGTGCCTCCCAGAGCGCCTCCGGGCGGATCGCCGATATGCCTTCCACGTGGACATCCGGGAGAGAGGCCGGGTAGCGCAGGATGCTCCAGGCGACAATGACGAGTTTCTCCGCGGCATCCCACCCGTCGATGTCAAGGTACGGGTCGGCCTCCGCGTGGCCCGCGGCCTGCATCTGTGCGAGGGCCTGGTCGAAGGGGATGCCTTCCTCCATACGGCACAGGATGGCGTGCGAGGTGAGGTTCAGGATGGCCTCCACGCGGGTGATCTCGGCGCCCGCAAGATCCCGCCGGCCCAAGTTCACCGCGGGCAGGCCGCCGCCGACCGTCGCGCTGAAGCGCAAACGGGCTCCGGAAGCGCTGGCGATGCGCTCCAGGTGTGGAAAGGCGAGCGCGAGGGGGGCCTTGTTCGCTGTGACGACATCCATACCCCGTGCGAGGGCCGCTTCGATGCATCCCAGCCCCGGCTGCCCGGTGCGCAGGTCCGCAGGGGATGCTTCGATGAGAAGGTTGGCGGGTGTGCTCCGCACCATTTCCTGGGCTGGGATACCGACTTTGCCGACTCGCGGGAGGGCAGCGACGGTCTGTCCCGCGCGCTTCATCTCGAGGATCTGTTCTGGAGGTATGCCGGAAGGGTCCCAAGCAACCCCGCCCCGATCGGCACATCCTATGAGCACGAAAGCCAGGGCATACCTTTCCCGCAGCAAGGCGCGCTTCTGGACCACGATCTCCAGAAACCGGCGTCCGACCTGGCCGACCCCGTTCAGAAGAAAGCTCACGACCCGCACGTTGTAGCCTCCGCTCTCTTCAGGAATCTGGAGGACGTCTCGTCCCCAAGGAGGTCCCGCAATGGCCGAAACGGTGCTGGTGGAAGTTTTCCGGGTGCTGGGCCGTTGCCCGGTGTTCGCGGGTGGCGAGCGTTTTCGCATTGAGCAAGGTTTTCGACTGATCGCTTCGTCACCCGTATGCCTCCACGCCCTGGCAAGCGTCCTTCCCTACTACGTCGCCCTCTCTCGGGGTGTCACTCCACAGAGCCTCGGGCTGGCCGGCCCGGATGGCGCGGCCTACGTGCAGTGTCTGGACCCTCAGGCGCTCACCGGGGGTGGCACCGTCACCTTCCGGTTGACGACGAACGCTGCCGTGTAGCAGATGGCCCCCAGTGCGAGCACGGCCCTGTAACCCACGGCTAGCGCGAGCCATTGCGCGCCGATCGCCCCCAGGACCGACGCGCATCCGTTCACGGCCCAGGCCCAGGGGATTAGGTGCCGGCGCGTGCCAAGCGCGCGCACGGCCGTAGGGAAGGGAATTCCCATCAGGAAACCCAGAGGAGTCAGCACGAGCACCGAGACGAGCAGCCGTCCGCCCAGGGGAAAATGGAGCGTCGCCCCTAGTAGCAAGGGTAAGCCCAGTAGCGTCAAAGCAAGGCCCCCTGCGAGCAGAAACAGTACCCGGCCTAGACGAACATCGTGGCGCGCGCTCCACAGGCTGCCCATCCCCGATCCAACCAACATCGCGAAGAGGACGGTCGCAGTAGCGTACAGTGGCCGGTCGAGGTAGAGCGTGAAGCGTCCGAGACAGGGGATCTCGACGGCCATGAAGCCGAGGCCAAGCGCCGCAAAGTACAGCAGGGTGGATCCGCGGTCGCGCTTCCTTTCCTGCTGACGGAAGGCGAGCGGGAGCAAGATGAGGACTCCCGAGGCCAGAAGCGCAAGCAGGAACAGTACCGGCAGGATCAGGAAACCCGCGCCACCGAACGGCTGTGCGATCCGGCCGTACTGTTGGATCAGCTGCGGAAGCTGGCGCCACGTGAAAAAGTGGTAGAAAAAGGGGCGGTCGTCGGTGGCCGGCCGCACGTCCGCGGGCCACTCCCGTAGGAACGTCCGCCGATCCGAGGCATGGAGGTAGCTCCGGAACGCGTCGTGGTAGATCGGTCCCTCCAAGACTCGGTTGTAGCGGTTCGCCTCCTCGCGCTGCATCCCGGGCAGCCACACCAGGTCCAACCGGCGTTCCGTGCAGAACGCTCGCACGGCCTGGAGTTCGTCCTCTGTCCAAGGGTCCGTACGGGCCAGTAGAAGCAACGCCGACCAGCTCCGCACTGCGACGATCTGGGCTTCCGGATGCGTGGACCCTGCGCGCTCCAGGGCTTCGACGACCGTTGTGAGCGCGCGCAGCTCCTCGGATGGGGGCTGCTGTAGCCACCGCGTGACGACGAGCACGCCTCCCGGGGCGAGCCGTCGGAGTGCTGCCCGGAAAGATTCCACCGTAAGATGGCTCTCCTCGACCAGGCTGTATGCGCCGGCGGTCACGACCGTCCGTTCCCCCGTCAGGCTGTAGACGATCAGATCGAACGACTTTCCCCGAGAAGCCAGGTAGGACCGGGCACCTCGGTGCAACACGGCGACCTGGGGGCGAGAGAAGATCCTGCCGATCCGGGGAGCGACTTCCCCTTCGACGACTTTCGCGATCAGGGAGTCTTCCTGGAGGACCACGATCTCCCTCGCGCCCTGTTCCAGGGCCTGCAACAGATCGAGACCGCCCATCGGTTCGATCAGCAGGACCCGCGCCCGGGGCCGGAGACGATAGGGCAAAGCGCTGAGCATCGCGTCCAGAAAATCCGTTGAAGCGCCTTCCCCCTCGATCAGCGTCAGCGGCGACGGCTGGTCTCCATCCACCAGGAGGGACATCTGCTTAGGCAACGGACTCGTGGGCACCAGGGGGAGACCGGGAAACGAATGGTAGGGCCCGCCTTCCACGACGTCCACCCGGGCGGTCGCGTGCTCGCCGGAGTAGACGAGTCGCGCCCCGGGGAAGAACATCTGCTGTACGAGGCTCTTGTGGGGGTCCATACGGGGCACCAGGCTTGGCGACGGAAACAGGAGTAACCCCAGGAGCGCTCCAGCGACAGCCAGTGCGGGGACGCTGCCCCAGGCGCTCTTTCCCAGGGAGAAGAGGCCGGCCGCGAGCGCTGCAAGGAGGGCGGCAGCCAGGGGAAGCCTCGAGCTGCCCAGCATCCCGATGAGGGGCACGGCGAGCGCTGTCCCCAGTGCAGACCCCGCGAGGTTGGCCCCGTACAGCCATCCGGCGTGGAGCGGGTCGGATTCGAGCACCAGGCTGACCACGAGTCCGCTGCAGAGGAAAGGAAGGCCCAGCGCCAGGTAGTCCAGCGCGAGGTACAGGTACTGGCGGCGATCCCACGCGAGTGCGTAGAGGTCGAGCGGAAGGGTGTGAAGTACCCACAGCAGGAACACGCACAGGCCGGAAAAGCCTAGGTTCAGCACGACCAGGGTCACCCGTCGCAGCGGACGCGACAACGCAGGCAAGGCGGCGTGCACGGACCCGCCCGCCCCGCTTCCGAGCAGCGCCAGGCTGACCACAAGGAAAGCGAAGTGGTACCACTGGGCGATCGCTAGCACACGTGTGAGTCCGACCTCGAGGAGCAGTACGGATGCGGAAAGCAGGATCAGGCCGAGATAGAGTGGGATCATTCGCGGCTCCACAGGGTGGCCGCAGCGCGAGGAAACCCACAGCTCAGAAAACGGACCGTCCTCAGGGTTCCCCCGTGGCCTCCTCTGCCCGATACCAGTGGAAGAACCGTTCCATCCCCGCTTCCAGGCCCGTCCGGGGTTCGAAGCCGAGCAGCCGTCGCGCTTTTGCGATGTCCGCGTGCGTGAGAGGGACATCCCCTGGCGCGGGGGAGTCCTGCACGATCTGAGCCCTGCGGCCGACGATCCTTTCGATGAGGGCGATGAACTCGCGCACCGTGACGGTGCGGGAGTTTCCCAGGTTGATGATTTCCCAGGGCAATTCGGCGTCCAGAGCAGCCAGCACTCCTGCCACGATGTCGTCGATGTAGGTGAAGTCGCGCTGCGCGCTGCCGTCCCCGTAGAGATGGAGCGGTCTCCCACGGAAGATGGCGTCGGTAAAGCGATAGGGGGCCATGTCAGGCCGCCCGCGCGGGCCGTAGACCGTGAAGAACCGGAGCACCGTGCATGGGAGGCTGTACAGATGATGGTAGGTGTAGGTGAGCAGCTCTGCCGCCCGCTTCGTCGCCGCATAGGGAGAGATGGGGTGGACGCACGGATCGTCCTCGCGGAACGGGGGGCGGCTACTTGCCCCGTAGACCGAAGAACTGGAGGCCAGGAGAAATGCCCGCACCCCGAAATGCCGCGCCGCTTCGAGAAGGATGACCGTGCCCCCGACGTTGACCTCCTGGAAAAGCTGCGCGTGGGCGAGCGAATAGCGCACGCCTGCCATTGCCGCGATGTGCACGACCTTTTCCGGGCGCTCCTGCTCGAAAAGGGCTCGGACCGTGTCGGCGTCACGGATGTCCCCTTCCCAAAGGTGAAAGGCAGGAGATCGGAGGGCGCTTGCGATGTTGCGCCTCTTGCGTGCCGGGCTGTAGTATGCGTCAAAGTTGTCCAGGCACACCACCGTATCGCCCCGCGCAAGCAGCGCGTCGCAGACGTGCGAACCGATGAACCCGGCTCCTCCCGTGACCAGTACCCTCATAGCCTTCCCTCCTTTTCCAGGCGGGCCCGGAACCAGGCAACCGTGCGGGCCAGTCCCTCTTCCAGTGGGACAACAGGCTCCCAGTTCAGGATACGGCGTGCCAGGGTAATATCCGGCTGACGCACGTGCGGATCGTCCCGGGTGCGCTCATCGCTCGGAACCACAAACTGGATCTGCGAGCGGCTTCCGGTGATCTTCAGGATCAGGCGGGCGAAATCGAGGATGGTCATCTCCTGCGGATTCCCCAGGTTCACCGGACCGGTATACTCCGTAAAGAGCAGCCGCGTGAGTCCCTCCACCATGTCGGAAATGTAGCAGAACGAGCGCGTGCGTTGGCCGTCGTCGTAGACCGTGAGCGGCTCGCCCAGCAGGGCTTGTCGGATAAAGTTAGGCACAACACGGCCGTCGTCCAGGCGCATCCGCGGACCATAGGTGTTGAAGATGCGCGCGATGCGTGTCGGAAGGCCGTGTGCGCGGTGATAGGCAATCGTCAATGCCTCGGCGAAGCGCTTCGACTCGTCGTAGACGCCGCGCGGACCCACCGGGTTGACGTTGCCCCAGTAGCTTTCCGGCTGAGGGTGAACCTGCGGGTCCCCGTATACCTCGGAGGTGGAGGCGAGCAGAAAGGTCGCCCGTTTCGCCAGTGCCAGCCCCAAGGCGTTGTGCGTCCCGAGTGCCCCCACCTTGAGCGTCTGGATCGGCTTCTCCAGGTAATCTACCGGGCTGGGCAAGGAAGCCAGATGGAGTACAGCATCCAGGGGGCCTTCGACGTGGATGAAACGCGTGACGTCGTGCAGCACGAAGCGAAAGCGCTCATGCTCCATCAGATGTGCGATGTTCTCCTTGCTCCCCGTCACGAGGTTGTCCATCGCGATGACCTCGTGGCCTTCGGCGAGGAAACGCTCGCACAAGTGTGAACCGATGAAGCCCGCCCCACCCGTGACCAGAATGCGCATTCCCACCTCCACTTCTCTCGTACCCGGAAAATCCTCTCGTCGGAATCTCCGCTAGTAGGCGCCTCGACCCGAGATGACCGCTGGGATGGTTCGTAGGAGGATGACCAGATCGAGCCACAGGTTCCAGTTCTCGATGTAGTAGAGGTCCAGGCGCACCATCTCGTCGAAGGTGAGGTCGCTGCGCCCGGATACCTGCCAAAAGCCCGTGAGCCCCGGCAGCACCTCGAGCCGTTTCCGATGCCAAGGCTCGTACTGGGCCACTTCCGCGGGCGTGCCTGGGCGCGGTCCGACCCAGCTCATCTCCCCCGCCAGGATGTTGAAGACCTGGGGCAGCTCGTCGAGGCTGGTACGGCGCAGGATGCGCCCGACCCGTGTCACCCGTGGGTCGTCGCGGATCTTGAAAAGCGGGCCGGTCGCTTCGTTGAGCGGTGCGAGCCGTTCCTGCTCTGCCTCGGCGTTGGAGTGCATCGTACGGAACTTGAGCAGTGTAAACGGTCTCCCGCGGCGCCCGATGCGCCGTTGCCGGAAGAGGACCGGCCCCGGAGAATCGAGCTTGATCGCCAGGGCGATGATGGGGAACAGAGGCCATCCGAAAGCGAGGACCACGAGGCTCAGCACGATGTCGAGCGTGCGCTTCAGCACGAGGTTCCAGCCGCGGATGGCGACCTCTTTCAGGCCGATCAAGGGGATGCCGGCCAGCTCGGCGACGTCGACCCGGTCGAAGCTCATCTCGAAAATGTCCGGTGTGATGCGAAAGTCGACCCCCTCCTGGCGGCACTGGTTGGCGACCTCGAGGGAAAGGCGATGTTCGCTTGGCGGTAGGGCGATGATCACCTCGTCAATCCGGCAGGGTTCCAGCACCAGGGACAGGTCTTCCGGCCGACCCAAGTAACGGAACGTTTCGCCGTTGTTGGCCTCGCCTTCCTGCTGTTCCTGGGTGTCCATATAGCCGACAAGGAAATACCCGAGCTCCGGACGGCTCTGGATGCTCTCCATTACACGCTTCCCGGCCGACCCTCCCCCCACGACGACCACCCGCTCGACCCCGATGCCGTGTCGCCACAGCCATCGCTGCAACCGGCCGATCAGGGCCCGGCCCAGCGCGACAGTTACGATGATCGTGAGCCACGCGTAGACGTAGAGCAGCCTCGTGTAGTAGGTGCGCGTGGCGTACAGTACCACGACGAGGATGGCCACTGCCAGCGTGGTGCTGTCCGCAATGCGCGACAGCGTCTCCAGCCAGCTGGCCCCGCGGGAAAGTCGGTAGAAGCCACGGCTCTCAAGCAGCACAAGCAGGATACCCACGAGGGTGACGCCGATCCAGTAGAAGCTACGGAACGGCAGGTAATGGATCTCGAGGACCGCGCGGCCGAGCTGAAGTTCGTAGCGCAGCCAGTAGGCCAACGCAAAGCCTGCGAAGGCCATTCCGGCGTCCAGGCACAAGAGGCCGAAATGTAGAACGATGCGTCGAACGCGACGTCTCAGCAAACCACACCTCGACGGCCAGTCCGGCCCCATTATACCACAAGCGCATCAGGGCAGCGCGTGGAGGAACGGTCGCCTCTTCTTGACGGCTTCCGTTGGCTCGGTTATGATGCATCGCGGTTGTGGCGTAGCGGCAGGATGGAGGAACGTTCGATGGTGAGGCGCGCTCGCATCCCCTTTTCCTTTGGGCGAGAGGCCCTTTGGACGGGGAGCCTCTTCTTGCTTTTCCTGTTTGCCGTGCTGGTCCAACCGATCCGCTCGGCCGATTTCTGGTGGCACCTAAAGGTCGGGGAAATCGTGCTGGAAGAACATGCGGTGCCGCGGGTCGATCGCTTCTCGACGATCGTACTGGGGCAGCCCTTCACCTATCAGAGCTGGTTGGCTGGTCTCCTCTTCGCGCTGCTGTTCCGTTTGGGTGGGCCGGGAGCTGACGTGGTGGCCCACGCGTTCCTCCTTACGGCAGCCTACGTCCTGCTGTGGCTGGCCTGTCGAAAAGCGGGGAAGGATTCACTCGTTGCCACAGCGTGCACCTTTGTGGCTATGGTTGTCTGTGGAGGCAACTGGGGGGTCCGGCCGCAGAGTTTCTCTACCTTTCTCTTTGCGCTCTATTTCTACCTTCTGGTCCGTCTCGGCCTCGGGGAACGGGTGCGCTGGTGGGTCTTTCCGCTCTGTATGGTTTTTTGGGCTAACCTACACGGCGCCTTCATCCTTGGGCTGGGCCTTCTTGCGGGGGCTCTCCTGGGGGAAGCCGTTGCGCGCTTTTTGCCTGGACGGCCCTTTGGGGCGATGCCCGGGGGACGCCTTGCGGAGCTGGTCGGGGGCTTTGGGGCCTCGGTTGCGGCTACCCTGCTGAATCCCGCTGGCGCGGGGATATATGCCTACGTGCGCACAGTCCAGCAGCATCCGGTGACCCATCGGACCATCGCGGAGTGGCAGCCGCCGCGCGTGGACAGCGCTGTGGGCGGAGTCTTCTACACTTCCCTGTTCGCAGTGTTCCTGGTGCTCGTGTACGTTGGCCACCGACCCCACCCCCGGGGAGTGCTCTGGTTGCTCGGCACGGCGGTGCTGGCGTTGTGGGGCGTGCGAAGCATCCTCTGGTATACCTTCCCGATGGCGCTGCTGTTTGCCGAAGCGGCCGGGAAGGTATGGCAGCCCAGGCCCTTGGCACCTCGTACCGGTCAGGCAATCGTGAACGCCCTGATCCTGGGGCTGCTCGCGCTGTTGGTCATCTGTGCCCTTCCCCCGTTCAAGGGGTATCTACCGCTGCCGGAAGAGCTCCGTTCCACCCTGGCACCGGACACCCCTGTAAGGGCTGCGCAATACCTGTTGGACCATCGTTTCGACGGGCCGATTTTCCACCGCATGGAGCACGGCGATTACCTGCTTTGGCGGCTCTACCCGCAGTACCGCGTCTTTGTGGACCCGCGTTTGGAGCTCTATTCGCCCTCGTTCTGGGAGATATACGATCGGATCTCGAGAGGGGGAGCCGAGGCGGGCACTCTGCTCGACCGATACGGCGTGCAGGTGCTTCTGCTCGATATCGGGCGTCAGGCGGGGCTCTACGACTGGGCGCGGAGGTCGTCTTCCTGGCATATCTGCTTCCTGGACGAGTCTGAAGGGACCGCGGTACTCGCGCGGCGCTGTCCCGAGGA
>JBMFPK010000010.1:0-19430 GCA_049969155.1 Chloroflexia bacterium
GGGCGGGATTCGAACCCGCGAGGCGCTCATCACGCCTACACGCTTTCCAAGCGTGCGCACTCGGCCATCTATGCGACCTCTCCCAAGTTCAAGCGGAGAGGGTGGGATTCGAACCCACGGAGCAGTTTGCACTGCTCACGGCTTTTCGAGAGCCGCACCATCAACCACTCGGACACCTCTCCAATCTTTATTATAGCACGCTTCTTTCGGTCCGGCAACCCGCCATTCTTCCATTCTGCGGGGCATCCGTCTTTCGGGGTCGATGCTGTGCTGCGAGAATTCCTTTCAACACCCCTTGACTTTTGGGCCGCTTTTCGGTATAATGATTGTTAGAAAATGCCCCAAAAGGCGGGATTAATGTCGAAAATCGACGAAACTGACCGCGAGATTGTGAATCTCCTCATGGAGAATGGCCGGCTTTCCTGCACGCAGATCGGCCGCTTGCTGGGCCTCTCGCAACGCAAGGTACGCTACCGTATCGAACGCATGCAGCGGGAAGGGGTCATCCGCGTCTGTGCCATTCCGAACCCGAAAGCACTGGGCTTCCCTGTGACCGCGGACGTGTTCCTGGAGGTAGAACCGGGCCGGATCCCCGAGGTGGCACGCCATATGGCCCAGTACGAGTGTGTGACGTACGTCGCTTGTTCCACAGGGGAAAGGGATATCAGCATCCAGGTCGTGGCACGTGACAACGCGGAACTGTACCAGTTTGTCGCCGAGGTTGTCGGTAAGGTTCCAGGGGTACGGCGCACCACAACGATCCTGGTCCCGTTGATCCTTAAGGACGTCTACGACTGGCGCATCCCGGGCTCGGTCACCCAGGACAAGCGGAAAGGAGGTGTCGCAAGAGAGGAAGAGCAGTTGCCTCAAGTGGCCAAGGTCGAACAGCCGACATAGGAGGAGAAGATGGCGCAAGAAAAGGTCTTTGCCCGTCGTGCAAGCGGCCTTGTGCGTGGTCTTTCGCTGATCGATGCCTTCGGCGTGGGCTTTATGAACCAAGGCCTGACACCCTCCATGTGGGTGATGATCAGCTTCGGGCTCGCCGTCTACACTGGTGGCAACCTGATTATCGCCACAATCCTCTCGATGATCCTCTGCGGCATCGGCTACTCCCTGGTCTGGGGCATCCTGGGCGGAAGCATGCCGCGCAGCGGCGGCGAGTACATCTACAACTCGCGCATCCTGAGCCCCCTCATCGGCATCGCGGAGAGCTTCGGCAACGCTTTCGTGATGGTGATGTGGATCTACGTGCTCGCGCCCTATACCGTAGATCCCGGGTTGGTCATGGTCTTCCAGTTCCTGGGGATGGACAACGTCGTTGCGTTCTTGCGCACCCAGGGCGGGATGATCGCGATCGCCACCCTGGTCAACATCGTCGGCATGCTCTTCGTGATCTTTGGGGTGAAGGTCTTCGCCACCGCCCAGAAGGTGTTCATGGGACTGGGGATCCTGGGCACCACTGTCATCCTCCTCGTCTTCACCTTCAGCTCAGCCGGCGGTTTCCGCAGCGCCTGGAACAGCTTTGTGGAGAAACAGCCGATCGCCGAGGCCGACTTTGGCAACATCGCCGAGGACGCTGGGATAGATATGTCGGACGATGAAGCGGTCACCTACTACTTGACCACCCAGCTCCTGGGCCGCGTGGCGGCTGCGGACATCGTGGATCCAGAGACGAACCAGGTTGTGGTCCCGAAAGGAAAGGAGATCACCGAGGAGGACATCGCAGCCCTGGCCGCCCTGCGCACCGACACCGGGCTGCGGGTTGGCTCGATCCAGGTCCAGTCGCTCGACTACGACAACTTCCTCCGCGTCGCCGGCATGGTGATGGAGAAGGCAGACGGTAAGGTGCTGCACAAGACCTGGAACTGGTTCGATACCCTCGGGGTGATGGTCGCCGGTTCTTGGCTTTTCGCCTACGGCTACTTCATTACCTTTATCGCCGGCGAGGTGAAACGACCCGACCGGAGCATCATCCTCGGCAACCTGTTCGCCATCCTCGTGCCCGGTTTCTTCATGCTCTGGCTGGCCATTGTGCTCTATCGCACCGTGGGCTTCCAGTTCCTGACCGCTACGGCCTACGTGGACGAGTGGCTGGGCGGCTCGTTCCTGGGATGTGTCCTTCCCTGGAGTACCCACTTTGTTGGGCTCGCCGCGGTGATCAACCAGCACCCCCTCGTTCTCGTGCTTATGGGTGCCTCGTTCGGGCTGTTCAGCCTCTGGTGGGTGACGCTTTCCTACCTGGCCTTCCCGCGCATCCTCTTCGCCTGGGGCATGGACCGGATGGGGCCTCGCTGGTTCACCGATGTGCACCCGCGCTGGGCCACACCCGTCTGGAACTACCTCCTCTGTTTCGGCCTCTCGGAGATCGGCATCGTCCTCTACACGATCATCCAGGAGCAGATGAGCGGCCTCTCGGTCACCGGCCTGGAAATCGTCTCCGTGTTCGGGGTCACCGCGATCTCGGCGCTCGTCTTCCCCTACGTGAAGAAGGTGCGTCACATCTGGGAAGCCTCTCCCTACAAGCACTGGAAGATCCTCGGCATTCCGGCGGTCACCCTCGGGGCGATCGTTGACCTGATCTACCTGGTGATCCTCTTCATCGGCTTCTTCTTCATGCCCGGGAAAGAGGAGCTCACCACGGCCTCGGCCATCCTGTACGTCACGGTGTGGAGCCTCGGCATCGCCTGGTACTTCTTCTGGAAGTGGTGGAACCGCCGGGTCTCCGGCATCGATGTGAGCCTCGCTTACAGCGAGCTTCCGCCCGAGTAAGCATCACGCCCCCTCTCCTGCCCGAAAAGGCAGGAGAGGGGCGCAAACGGAGGAGCCGCATGAAAATCTTCTTCGTCACGGATATCCACGGATCCAACGTCTGCTTTCGCAAGTTCCTGAACGCGCTCAAGGTCTACCAGGTGGACGTGGGGATCCTCCTGGGAGATCTGACGGGCAAGATGGTCATCCCCCTGATCGAAAAGCCCGGTGGCGGGTGGGAGACTACCTTTATGGGCTTTCCTACCCAAGCCGATACGCCCGAGGAGCTGGAAAAACTGAAGAAAACGATCGAAAATGTCGGCTACTACTGGTACCATCTCTCCCCCGACCAGTTCCAGGCCTTTAAGGCAGACCCCCAGGCGCTGGAAGATCTCTTCAAGCGCTTGGTGCTCGAGCGGCTGCAGGAGTGGATCGATCTGGCGGACGAGCGCCTCACCGGAAGCGGTGTGCAGGTCTTCATGGCGCCGGGGAACGATGACTACTTCGAGGTGGACGAGGTCATCAACCGTGCGCGCACGATCGTGAACTGCAACGACCGCGTGGTGCGCATCGGGGACTACGAGATGGCCACCTTCGCCTGGACAAACCCGACCCCGTGGAACACGCCTCGGGAAAAGCCCGACGAGGAGCTGGAACCGATGCTGGAAACCCTCATCGGGCAGATCCAGAACATGTCCACGGCCATCTTTAACTTTCACGCGCCTCCCTACAACTCTTCTCTCGACCTTGCGCCGGCCCTGACGGCAGACCTCGTACAAGCCGCCGACCGCAAAATCCCCGTGGGGAGCAAGGCCGTCGCCCACATGATCCAGAAGTACCAGCCGTTGCTGGGCCTCCACGGACACATCCACGAATCGCGCGGTATCCATAAGATGGGCCGGACGACCGTCGTCAACCCGGGCAGCGAGTACTCGGAGGGCATCCTGCGCGGCGTCATCCTGATCCTCCACAAGGGCAAACTGAGGGACTATATCTTCACCTCGGGATAGGAGGCCCACGATGACCGAGCGTCGGTTCCGACTGCCGAAAGACATCCCGCTCGAAGAGTACCCCAAGCCCGAGACCTTCCTGGAGGAAGCCCGTCGGTTGACGGAGGAGGCACAGAAACGCGGTATCATCCTGCGCGTGATGGGGCCGATCGCCCTGCATTTCCATTTCCCCGAGTATGTCGACCTCTACCGCCGCATGGAACGGCTGGGCGAGCGCGTCTTTACCGATATCGACTATGCCGCGTACGGGAAGCACCGCAGCAAGATCGTTTCTTTTTTCCAGTCCCAGGGATATCAGTACGACCGGCGCACGATGCTCCTCTTCGGCCAGGACCGCCATATCTACTTCGGTGAGCGCATCCCGATGATCGACGTGTTCTTCGACCGGCTTCGAATGAACCACACGGTCGATTACCGGGGCCGTCTGGAGATCCACCCCTACTGCGTGTCGCTGACGGATCTCCTCCTGCAGAAGCTCCAGATCGTGCAGATCAACGACAAGGACCTGAAGGATTGTATGCTCCTCCTTCTCGCGGCTCCGGTCGGCGAGACGGACGAGGGGACGATCAACGCGCGCTACGTTGCCCGTCTGCTCGCCGATGACTGGGGCTTCTGGTACACCGCTACGACGAACCTGGAGCGGGTCAAAAGGGCGATGGAGGGGGTCCCGGCCCTCACCTCCGAACAACGGGCGATTATCGCCGATAAGGTCGACCGCCTGCTCCAGGCGATCGAGGCCGCACCCAAGACCGGGAAGTGGAAGTCCCGGGCCCGGGTGGGCACGCGCAAGCCTTGGTACAACGAGGTCTCGGACTGGGCTTGAGGCGCTCCGGCCGGCATCGCCGGCCGGCCTGTATCTTTCCCCTGTAGTTCGAAAGGAGGGATGTCATGGCCGAAAAGTGTTGCTATGCCGGCAAGGTGCTCCGCGTGGACCT
Organism: Chloroflexia bacterium; assembly: GCA_049969155.1. GTDB lineage: Bacteria > Chloroflexota > Chloroflexia > DTKN01 > DTKN01 > DAOTVY01. The sequence continues at coordinate 4,694 of JBMFPK010000010.1, forward strand.
GACGACCGGCAGGATTGCTTCCGAGCCGCTGAACGAGCGGTGGGCCCACAACTTCATCGGTGGCAAAGGGATGGTCTTTCGCTACCTCTACGAGGAACTCGCTCCGCACACGGACCCGCTCTCTCCTGCCAACATTGTGGTGATCTTCCCTGGGGCACTGGCCGGCACGATCGTCGCCACTACCGCCCGTACCTGCGTCGGCACCCGGTCCCCGCTCACCGGCACGATCCTCGATTCGTACGTCGGCGGAGGATTCGGGGCGATGCTCAAGTACGCCGGATGGGACGGCATCGTCATCACCGGGCAATCCCCCCGCCCGGTGTACCTATTCATCGAGGACGACCACGTGGAGCTGCGGGATGCGAGCGCCGCCTGGGGCAAGCCGATCTGGGATACCGAGAACTGGCTCGAGGAACAGGCCGGCCCCGGACGGCTCGTGACGCTCACCGCGGGCCCCGCCGGCGAAAACCTCGTGCCGTTTGCCTGCCTGACCTCGGAGGGTTACCGGCAGTGCGGGCGCGGCGGGCTCGGTGCCGTTTTTGGCAGCAAGCGGCTGAAGGCGATCGCCGTGCGCGGCACCGGAGCGGTGCAGGTACCGGACATGGCCGCCTTCATGGCTCTCTATAAGCAGATCATGCGCGAGCACCTGCTGACGGACACGAACCTCTGGGCCTACCAGGAGGGAACCCCCTCGATCGTGGATCCGGCGAATGCCGCCGGCCTCTTCCCCACGCGAGGGTTCACCCAGGGGGAGTTCGACGGCAAGGACGGCATCAACAGCGCCGCCATCCAGGCTGCTCTGGTGCGCCGGCGTGCCTGCACGAACTGCCCCCTCGCCTGCGGGCGGTTCACCCGCAGCCGCAGGGGGGAGGTGCTGGAGGGCCCGGAATACGAGACGATCGGCCTGGGCGGGGGCAACTGCGGTATCGGCGATCTGGACGCCCTCATCTCCTTCAACCGGCTCTGCGACAACCTGGGGTTGGACACCATTTCCACGGGCAACGTGATCGGCCTTGCGATGACGATGACCGAGGAGGGGATCCACGACTTTGGCCTGCACTACGGCGATGCCGAGGCGTACCTGCAGGCCGTGGAGGAGATCGCTTACCGCCGGGGCATCGGCGAGGACCTCTCACACGGCGCGCGCTGGGTGGCGCACAAGTACGGCGGCGAAGGGGTCGTGCTGGAGATCAAGGGCCTGGAGTTTCCGGCGTACGATCCGCGCGGCGCCTTCGGTATGGGCCTGGCGTACGCCACGAGCGAGCGCGGTGCCTGCCACCTCCGCTCCTTCGTTGTCGGTACGGAGGCGCTCTACAGCACCCTCAACCCGGACTCCTTCGAGGGCAAACCGGCCCTCGTCATCGCCGACCAGAACCTCAACTCGATCAAGTGGTGCGGCGTCTTCTGCGATTTCTGGGCGATCACCGCCGAGGACATCGCCGCGCTGATCTCCGCCGGGACGGGCCGGTCGATGACCGCGGACGAAGCGCTCCTGATCGGGGAGCGCATCTGGAACTTGGGTCGCCTCTTCAACCTGCGCGAAGGATTCGGCCGCAAGGACGACATGCCACCGCCAGCACTGTTCGAGCGCCCGCTGCGCAACGGCGTTGCGGCCGGGAAGACCTATACGCGCGAGGGGTACGAGGCAGCGCTCGACGAGTACTATAGCCTCCGCGGGTGGACGCGAGAGGGCGTGCCCACACCCGAAAAGCTCGAAGCGCTGGGCCTGAGCGACCTGGTCCGCTGAAGGAGGGAACCATGCTGAAGTTCCATCAGAAGCTGTGCACCGGTTGCCACCTGTGCGAACTGGCGTGCGCCGCCGCCCACTTTGGCGAGTTCGCTCCCACTCGGGCACGCATCCGCGCGACCGTCCGCCCCCAGGAGGGCGAGTGCCGGGTCATGGCCTGCTTTTCCTGTCCGGATGCGCCGTGTATCACCGCGTGCCCGCAAAGGGCCATCTCGCGCGCGGGCCGCGGCCAGCCGCTTTTCATCGACCCGGACAAGTGCGATGGCTGCCGGGCCTGCCTCCCGGCTTGCCCATATGGGGCGATGTATTTCGACGAAAAGACCTCCTACGCGCTGGCCTGCGACCTGTGCGGTGGCCAGCCGGAGTGTGTCCAGTTCTGCTATCCGCAGGCGATCACTTACTAGCCGGACATCCGTCGGGTGCCGGGAGCCCCGGGCTTCCTCCGGGAGTCTCCCGGCACCCCGGGGGTTGCGATGACACGATCCTCGGATGGGATAGCCACGCTGGTGTTGCGCAACGGGCGCGTTTGGACGGTGGATCCCCGGTGTCCACGTACCGAAGCCGTGGCGATCCGCGGGAACGTGATCGTCGCTGTCGGACGCAACGAGGAGGTGGAACCGCTGATCGGCCCGGGCACCCGGGTCATCGATCTTGGCGGTCAGCTCCTCCTGCCGGGCTTCCACGATGCCCATACCCACTGGATCTGGGCCCTGTTGCGAGAGCACAGCGGATTTTCCCTGTACGGGGTACGCACGGTTGCGGAGACTCAAGCGATCGTCTCGGCCTTTGCCCGCCAGCATCCGGAAACCGAGTGGCTCCTGGGCAACCGCTGGGATGCGAATCGCTTCGAGGGCGGACGGTGGCCCACGCGGGCAGAACTGGACGCGGTGGAGCCCCACCGCCCGGTGGCGATCCGCGATATCGACGGCCATTCCGCGTGGGTGAACAGCGCGGCCCTCGTGCGCCTGGGCTATACCCGGGAAACTCCGGACCCTCTAGGAGGTAGAATCCTCCGCGACGCGCACGGGGAACCGACGGGCATCCTCCTGGAGAACGCGCACGAGGCGCTCCCCGCGCCTCCCACCCCCGCGCCGGGGGCATTCCGCAGCCTGGTGCGGGAAGGGGCTGCCGCCCTGAACCGGCTGGGCATCACGAGCCTGTGCAACAACGGGCTCCCTCCCGGCTGCTTCGACGAGATCGTGCGCATGGCGGAAGAGGGAGCGTTGACCGTCCGGCTGAGCGAATGGCCCGATCTAGAGGGGCTGGATGTGGCCCAAGCCATGCGTTGGCGCACCGCGAGGAGCGAGCGCGTGCGGGTCGTGGGGCTCAAGGCGATGGTCGACGGAGTGTTGAGCGCGCACACGGCCTGGATGCTCGAGCCGTACAGCGACGCGCCGGAGGAGGCCGGTTTCCCGCTCGTCGAGCCGGAGACGCTGTTCTTGCAGGCGCTGCGTGTGGATGCTTGCGGGTTTCAAGTGATCCTCCATACGATTGGCGACCGGGCGGTGCGCGAGGCGCTGGACATTCTGGCGCGCGTGCAGGAGCGCAACGGCCGCCGCGACAGCCGGCATCGGCTGGAGCATATCGAAGTGGCCCACCCGGACGACCTCCCCCGGTTCGCCTGCAGGGGGGTCGTGGCCTCGATGATGCCGCAGCACGCGACCTCCCACGTCGATGACTACATCCGCAGCCGCTTGGGGGACATACGGGGGGCGAGATCCTGCCCCTGGCGCGCCCTTCTGGACCATGGCGTCCACCTTTGCTTCGGCACGGACTGGCCCGCGATCGACCTAGCTCGGCCGGATCCTCTCGAGCAGATCTACGTGGCGGTGACGCGCGCAACGGGGCCGGACCACCGTGGTGCGCCCTGGCATCCCGAACAGGCCCTTTCGGTGGCGGAGGCGATCCGCTGCTATACGCTGGAAGGTGCCTACGCAGAGTTCATGGAACACCGCAAGGGTTCGATCACCCCCGGAAAGCTGGCCGACCTGTGCGCGCTTTCGCGGGACATCCTGGAATTGCCGCCCGAGTCCATCCTGGAGACCGAGGTGACGCTGACCATCTTTGACGGGGAGGTGGTCTATCGGAAAGAGTGACCGGACTGTTGGGCTGAGTACTTCGGAGGTCGTGCAATGCGTAAGACGACGGGTTTGGTTCTGACCGCAGCAGTCGCTTTGCTGGCAACCCTGCTGGGCAGCTGCGGGCCGGCATCTCCGGCCGGGACACCGGTTCCCACGGCGGCGGGAGGTGCTACGGCTGCCCCAAGTGCTGCGCCCCTGGGCCGGGATCCGAAAACGCTCGTCGTGGCCATCTACAGCAACCCGTCGGACTTTGACCCGGCGAGCAACAACGAGCAGCTGGGGAACCTGGTCCTGGTAGCGACAAACGAGGGCCTCGTCCGCGTCAAGGCGGACAACATCGAGGAATTTGAGCCCCAGCTGGCCGAAAGGTGGGAACATAATGCAGACTATACGGTCTGGACGTTCTACCTGCGGAAGAATGCCAAGTTCCACGACGGGACCCCGGTGAATGCTGAGGCAGTCAAGTTCTCCTTCACCCGTCTGGTCCAATCGGGTTTGGGGATGAGCTACATTCTGGCTCAATTCATCGATGACCCGGATCGCCAGATCGTCGTCAAAGACGAGTTCACTGTCGAGTTCCGCTTCGACAAGCCCACACCGCTTTTCATCAAGGCGCTTTCCTCGGGTTACGGCGCTTTCGTCATCAGCCCTACGGCCGTCCGAGCTCACGAGAAGAACGACGATATGGCACACGAGTGGCTGCAGACGAACGAGGCAGGCAGTGGGGCTTACATGCTCACGGAATACAGCCCTAACCAGCAGGTGGTCCTCACGCGTTTTGACGACTGGTGGGGTTGGGATCAGTACCCCGGGTTCCGGTTCGAGAAGATCGTGCTCAAGATCGTACCCGAAATGGCCTCGCGCAGAAGCCTGATGGAAAAGGGCGACGCGGATATTGCGCTCGACTTTTCTCCGGAAGACCTGGAGGCCATGGCGAAGAACCCCGACATCGTCGTTCACCGCTCCGAGACCCTGGCCGTGCGCTACATCGTGCTCGGCAACTACGGCCCGTTGAAGGATCCACGGGTGCGCCAGGCGATCGCGTACGCCTTTGACTACGACGGCTATGTCAACGGGGTACTCAAAGGCACGGCCCAGCGTGCACGCGGCCCGTTTCCGCACAAGTTGCAGTGCTGGGATCCGGACGTCTTTGTCTATCCGACAGACCTGGAGAAGGCCAAACAGCTGCTGGAGGAAGCCGGAGTGCAACCCGGGCTGGAACTCCGCTTCATGTGCGAAGAAATGGACTGGCCCCTGCAGGTCGCGCAGATCCTCCAGGCCCAACTGGCACAGATCGGCATCAACTTGAAGATCGAGCAACGCGACACGAGCACATACTCCGGCATCTTCTACGGGGATGTCGAGTGGCCAGAACGGCCCGAGCTGATGGCCTGGGGTTGGTGGCCCGACTACAACGATCCGACCGACTATGCCTGGCCGCTCTTCCATTCGCAAGCTGCCGGCTCTGCAGGAGCAAATGCTGGTTTCTACAGCAATCCGCGCGTGGACGAGATCCTCGACATAGCCCCCGGCATCACGGATACCGAGAAGCTGTGCGCTCTCTACAAAGAGTTCCAGGACATCGTCGTGCGGCAGGACCCTGCCTGGATCCCTTTGGTCGAGCGGCCCGACGTGCGCGTGCTCCGCAGGGACATCGGGGGCTTCCAAGCCAATCCGTTGTACGTGGAGACCTTCGATTTCTACAGGCTGTATCGGATCGGCTATTGACAACGCACTTGGGCAACCGTTGGGTCCGCAGGAGCCATTGCGCAGGCTCCTGCGGACCCGGGAGGTCCTTGTGGGGCGCCTGCTGCTTCGGCGGCTTCTGATGATCGTTCCGCTCCTTGTCGGTATCACCTTGCTCACGTTTCTGCTCTCTCGGGTGATCCCCGCCGATCCGGCGCGCCTCATCGCCGGGCCCAGGGCTTCGGCGGAAGGGGTGGAGAAGGTGCGGAAGGCCTACGGGCTCGACTTGCCCCTATGGAAACAGTACTTGCGGTACGTAGCGGGACTCGTGAGGCTCGATTTCGGAGAATCGTACCTTTCTAGGCGCGCGGTGACCCAGGACCTTGCCGATTTCCTGCCCGCGACGGCGGAGCTGGCCCTGGTGGCCTTGGTGCTGGCTATCGCCGGCGGAATCGCGGTCGGCATGGCTTCGGCGGTGTGGCAGAATTCCTGGATCGACCAGCTCGGACGCTTTTTTGCCATCACGGGGCTCTCGATGCCCGCCTTTTGGCTGGCCTTGCTGGCGCAGCTTCTGCTCTACCAGCGGCTGGGCTGGCTACCGTTCGGCGGAAGGCTGGGCGAGAATTCGGTTGCACCCCCCAGAGTTACCGGGTTCTTGACCTTGGACTGCCTGCTCACGAGGAATTGGGCGACGCTGGCCGACGCGCTGCGCCACCTCCTGTTGCCGGCCCTCGTGCTGGGGCTCGAACCGCTTGCGGTGCTGGCCCGCATTGTGCGTACGAGCATGCTCGAGATCATGCGGGAACAGTACATCGTCACCGCTCGGGCCAAGGGGCTGCGGGAGCGCACCGTGGTCCTGCGCCACGCGCTTCGCAACGCCATGATCCCGGTGGTGACGATGATCGGCCTCCAGATCGGGTACATGCTGGGGGGAGCCGTGCTCGTGGAATCGGTCTTTGCCTGGCCCGGGATCGGTCGCTACTCGGCGCGAGCGATCGTCTCGGCGGACTATAACGCGGTGATGGGCGTGACAGTGGTGATTGCGCTGATCTACCTCGTCACCAACGTCCTTGTCGACATCGTCTACGCCTGGGTGGACCCGCGCATCCGATACTGAAGGTCGAGCCATGGAACGGAACAGCGAGGAGACAGCTCGGCTGCTCCGAGCTTCCACAGAGGATCGAACGCCGAAATGGACTACCCGGCTCGTCCGAGGCGTACGGCTCTACCTGCGGGGCAGTTGGCTCAACGGGCTCGCCGTCGCTTTGGTCGCCGTCGTCCTTTTCCTGGCGGTCTTGGGTCGCTTCCTGACCCCCTATTCCCCGATCCAGATGGATCTGTCGCACCGCCTGCAGGCTCCTTCCTCGTCCCACCCCTTCGGCACAGACGAGTTCGGGCGGGATATCCTCAGCCGGGTGATCGCCGGTGCAGGCATCTCCCTGCAGGCCGCGATCACCGTGCTGGTGCTCGCCTCAGGGGTAGGGGTGCTCGTGGGCTGTCTGGCCGGCCTGCTCGGCGGATGGGTCGATGAGATCCTGATGCGCACGACCGACCTGTTCCTGGCGTTCCCCGCGCTCGTCCTGGCGATCGCCGTGGCGGCGACGTTGGGACCCAGCCTGACGAACACGATGATCGCGCTGAGCACCGTCTATTGGCCCTGGTACGCGCGGTTGATCCGAGGCCAGGTGCTCAGCCTGCGCGAGCGGGAGTATGTCCTCGCGGCGCGCTGTATCGGCGCGACCACGGCACGGATCATCGGCTGGCACCTCTTGCCCAATGTGCTGCCGATCCTGATCACGCAGTTGACGCTCGATGTGGGGTATGTCGTCCTGTCCACGGCGGGGCTGAGCTTCCTGGGGCTCGGAGCTCAACCCCCTACCCCCGAGTGGGGAGCGATGATCATGACGGGCCGCGGCTATATGCGGGAATCGTGGTGGTACACCACTTTCCCTGGGCTCGCTCTCGCCTGGACTGTGCTGGGCTTCAACTTGCTGGGCGATGGCCTGAGGGATTTCCTGGACCCCAGGCTTCGGGAACGATAGTACAAAAGAGGAGGTTCCTGCGATGGCACAAGAACTGGACAAGGCACTCTCCTATTCGGAACGCTGGATGGGTCTGCTCCAACGGCCCACTGTTACCGAAGCGGAGGCGAAAGAGATCATTGAGGAAAGCAAGGTCAACTTCGCCGAGCACTTTAACCGGGGCTGGCTGGAGTACCGCAAGTCGGTTACCGAGGCCGGCGACTGGGCGGCCACCGAGTGGACGGGTTCGGGAGCGGTGTTCAAGGACATCCTGGGCCGGGAGTATATCGACTGCTTGGGCGGGTACGGCCTGCTCGACCTCGGCTGGTCACACCCCGAAGTCGTCGAGGCCGTGCGCGCACAGTTGACCTACCGCACGCCGATGCCCAGCCAGGAGCTGATCGATCCCCTCCGTGGCGTCCTCGCCCGCCTGATGGCGCTCATCACGCCCGGAGATATCCAGTACAGCTTCTTTGCCGCCAGCGGGACGGAGGCCGTGGAAGGGGCGATCAAATTGGCCAAGATGTACACGCGCCGGGACGGCTTTATCGTCGCCGTGAAGGCGTTCCACGGCAAGACCATGGGCTCGCTCAGCATGCTCGGCAAAGCGGATTACCGACAGCCGGTGGGAACGCTCTACGGCGGGCCCGTCTACCACGTCCCCTTTGGCGATGCGGATGCTGTGGAACGGCAGCTCGAGATCTGCCGCACGGTGGGCATCGGAATCGCGGCGGTTATGATGGAGCCGATCCAGGGAGAGGCCGGCGCGATCGTGCCGCCGGACGACTTTTGGCCGCGCCTGCGCGAACTCACGCGGCACTACGGCGTCCTGCTCATCGCCGACGAGGTGCAGACCGGCATGGGACGCACCGGCAAACTGTGGGGCGTGGACCACTGGAACGTGGCTCCGGACATCCTTGCGGTCGCCAAATCGCTCGGCGGCGGGGTCATGCCGGTGAGCGCCTTTTGCTCCACTGCGGAAATCTGGCAGGTCATGATGGAGCCCAACCCCTTCATCCACACGACGACCACCGGGGGCGGACCGCTCGCGTGCAGCGCGGCAATCGCCGCGATCCACGTCACCCTGCGGGATCGGCTGTGGGAGCAGGCTGCAGCCAAAGGGGATTACCTGATCCCGAAGCTGAAGGAACTGGCCCAGCGGTATCCGGACATCTATGACCCCTCGTACGGCGGCGACGGCATCACCGGAAAGGGGCTCCTCATCGGGATGCACTTCCGCGATGCCGCGGTGGGATACAAGGTCGCGGCCGGCCTGTTCAAACGCGGCATCCTGGTCGCGGGCACCCTCACCAGTGCACACACCATCCGGATCGAGCCTCCGCTGGTGATCACCTACGAGCAGCTCGATACCGTGCTCGACCGGCTGGCCGATACCCTGGCCGAGGTGCAGCGGACCCTTTAGGAGGGAAAGGATGCGCCACTTTATCGACATCCAGGACTATACCGCGCAGGAGCTCCTGGACCTGCTGGAGCTCATTCGCGTGCTGAAGGAGGCAACCAAGGCACGGGCGCTCCCCCCGCTCCTCGCCGGTGCCTCGCTCGGGATGATCTTCGAGGAGCCCTCGACCCGCACACGGGTCTCGTTCGAGGTCGCGATGACCAAGCTCGGAGGGCACGCGCTCTACCTGCGCCCCGGCGAGATCCATATGGGGGTGCGGGAGACGATCGCGGACACCGCCCGCGTGCTCTCCCGCATGGTCGACGGGATCGAGGCGCGTCTGCTCAAGCATACGGCGATGCTCGAACTGGCGCGGTGGTCCACGGTCCCCGTGATCAACGGGCTGACGGACGTGCAGCACCCGACCCAGGTGCTCTGCGACGTCTTCACGATGATGGAGCATCTACCCCCGGGAAAGACGCTGCGCGATATCCGGGTGACGTTCGTGGGAGACGCCACGAACGTCTGCAACTCGCTCGTGCAGATCTGTTCGCGGCTGGGCATCTCCTTCACCCACGCAGCCCCCGCCCGCTACCAGCTGACACCGGAATACCGGGCTATGGCCGAAGCGAACTGCTGGGAGAGCGGCGCCAGCCTGCGGATCACGGAGGACGTCGAAGAGGCGGTAGCGGACGCGGATTTTATCTACACCGACCTCTGGTGGTGGGTCGATCAGGAGCACGAGAAGGAAGAGCGCGTGGCAGCCTTCAAGCCGCGCTATCAGGTGACTCCAGAGCTCCTGTCCAAGGCTCCGCCTCACGTCAAGTTCATGCACTGCCTGCCGGCTTCCCGCGGGGTGGAGGTGACGGACGAGGTCATGGACGGGCCGCATTCGATCGTCTTCGATCAGGCGGAGAACCGCCTGCACACCGAGATCGCGCTCCTCGTCTACTGCCTGCGGCCGCAGCTTCAGTTCCCCAGCGTCAGCCTGGCTACCCGCCATCAGGCCCGCGTCTATGAGGTGCTGCGGGAGCGCTTCGGGATCGAGTGAGGCCGGTGGTCCTATGGGGCTACGATGACACCCGGGTTTCGCGCTGCCGCAATCCAGTTCGAGCCGAAGCACGGCGCCATAGCAGAGAACCTGGGGCGCATAGCTTCTCTTGCCGAGCAGGCCGCGCGCGAGGGGTGCCGTCTCCTGGTCTTTCCGGAGATGGCCACGACCGGCTACGTCTTCGAAAGCCGCGAGGAGGTTGCCGCGCTCGCGGAGCCGATCCCGGGTCCCTCAACCGACCGGCTGGCGAAGGTGGCCGCATCGCACGACTGCTTCATCGTGGTGGGGCTCCCCGAAGTCGACCCGCAGACAGGGGCCCTCTACAACAGCGCTGTCCTCGTGGGGCCGCAGGGGTTGGCGGGAAAGGTGCGCAAGGTGCACCTCTATTCGGCGGATACGCACTGGGCGCGCAGCGGAACCCTGGGATTTCCCGTATGGCAGACGCCGCTCGCTCGGATCGGATGCCTCATCTGTATGGATGCCTGCTACCCGGAGCCGGCCCGCGTCCTCGCGCTCCAGGGAGCGGAAGTGCTCTGCCTGCCGACGAACTGGGTGGAGGAACGCGCGCCCGCGGCCGACTGGTTCACCCGCGCCTTCGAGAACGGCGTCTACTGGATCGCTGCCGACCGCTACGGCCGGGAAAGGGGCGTCCAGTTCAGCGGCGGCAGCTGCATCATCGGGCCCGACGGGCAGCTGCTGGCCGTGCAGGACGCGGGCGAGGGGATCGTCACTTCCGAGATCGCTCCGCGCGAAACGGGCCCTCAGGTGGAGCGACCGTCCCGCCGGCCGGAGCTCTACGCGCCCTTGCTCCTACATCCGCCGTGGTCTCTCGACCGTTTTCCTCGGCAGTTCTGCGAGGCTCGCCCGCTGCCGCCTGGTGGCGTGTGGACCGTTGCTGTCGTGCAAGTAGGCTACCCCCGGCTGCAGCCCGATGCGGCGCGCGCTCGAACGGAGGAGCGGCTCCTCCACTGGCTCCGGGAGGCCGGCCGGTCCGTAGACCTGGTCGTGCTGCCGGAGCTCGCCTTCGTCCCGCAGCCGCAGCGCGCCGGGGAGTGGGCCGAGCCTATCCCAGGCCCCTCGACGGAGTGGGCCGTCCGGTTGAGCCGAAGGGTGGGCGCGGTCGTTGTTTTCGGCCTTCCGGAGCGGGACGGAGACGCACGTTACAATTCTGTTGCCGTCTGCAGCGCGGATGGACTTCTGGCCCGCTACCGCAAGGTACACCTGAACCGCCAAGAACGGGAATGGGCGGCGCCAGGCGAGCAGGGCCCGATGCTCTGCGAGCTTCCTTTCGGTCGGGTGGGCTTTCTCGTAGGCGAAGAGGCGCTGCTTCCGGAATGGCCACGCGTGCTGGCGGTCCTGGGCGCGGACCTGGTCTGCGCGCCATCTGCCGTCCGCGGGCCCAGGCCTGCGGATCTTCCGCCGACCCGGCTGCCCCTCGCTCCCGATCTGCGCGCGATTCCAGACACCGCCTACTGGCACCTGTGGCGGGCCCGGGCGGCGGAAAACAACCTGTATCTGGCGTTTGCCAACCGCGGGGATCACCCGTTCATGGGGTGGAGTGGCCTCTTCGGGCCACGTCTTCTGCCCCGGGTCGAGGCCCATATCGAGGGGCCCGGTGAACAGGTCGCCTGGATGGAGGTCGACACCCGCGATTTCCTGGAAGCGTATGGTCCGAACCCTGTCCGCTACAAAGAGCTCGTCCGCTCCAGGCAGACGCATACGTACGATGCCCTGGCGACCGTGGAGCCTGGCCCAAACGGAGGTGCGAGTGCGAGTGCGGAAATCCGGTGAGGCAAGTCCACAGGAGGTGAACGATGAGCGGGAACAAACGCTGTAGCGTGTGGTTTGGTTTGGCACTGATCGTGCTCCTTGCGCCGCTTGTGGCATCCTGCGGGCCCGCTCAGAAGCCGATCCTGATCGGCGCACCCATCCCCCTCACCGGCCCCTACGCGAGCGATGGCGAGCAGATGCGCATGGCACTGGAACTGGCCATCGAGGAGAAGAACGCCGCGGGGGGCCTGCTGGGCCGGCCGCTCAAGCTGGTCGTGGGGGATGTCGGCGGGCTGGAAGCGGAAAAGATCAAGGCGGTAGGGGAACGCCTGCTCGGCGCGGGGGTTGACGTCATCATCACGGGCTACGACGACGGGGGCGTCGACACCCATACCTTCGGCGGTCGGCAGGTACCCTATCTGCACTGCAACGCCATGACGCTGTGCACCCAGCCGGTGAAGGAGAACCCCGACTACTGGAACGTGTTCCAGTACTGCGCGAACGAAGTCGCCTACGGGGAAGACGCGGCGGAAAACCTGCTGGAAAAGGTGCCGCAGAAGATGGGCTGGACGCCGCCCAACAAGCGCATCGCGATCATCAAGGCGGACTATGCCTATAACATCATGGCTGCGGACCGGTTCCGCGACCTTGCCAAAGCCAAAGGGTACGAGATCGCGGTCGACGAAGTTACCCAGTTCGGCGTCGTCGAATGGGGGCCGATCCTGTCCAAGATCGAGGCGGCCCAGCCGGCCTATGTCACCTTCTGGAACCTCGACCCGACGGACGCGGCGCGCTTCATGATCCAGTTCCGCCAGCGCTTCGAGCAGAGTGGGATCAACGCCCTCGTCTTCATGCAGTACACTCCGGCCATCCCGGAGTTCCTGCAGCTGGCCGGCAAGGCGGCCGAGGGCCTTCTCTGGGTAACCGACGTGGCCACCATTGGCCCGGGTGTCGCGGAGTATGCGGAGCGGTGGCAGAAGCATTTCGGGGAACCGCCGAAGGCGGTCTATGCCTATGCGACGCGGGACGGCTTTGACATCTGGGTCAAGGCGGTCGAACAGGCGGGCTGCGTGGACTGTTACAAGAAGGTCGCCGACAACATCCGTTCGATCACGCATCAGGGCTTCTGCGGCACGTACAAGTTCACGCAGGACGATCAGTCGGTGATCCCCGCGGAAGACCTCGTACCGGTGGTCTGGCATCAGATCTGGGAGGGCCAAAGCCGGATCGTCGATCCACCGCGCTACAAACAATTCGACTATCACATCCCGCCGTGGATCAAGTGAAAGATGGGCCTGTCCGTGGGCGGGACCAAACCTGCCCACGGACAGGCCGGTGAGGGCGGCGATGATTCTGGAGGCACGCGGCGTATCCAAGAACTTCGGGCGATTGGCAGCGCTGGTCCAGGTCAGCTTCTCGGTGGAGGAGGGCGAGATCTTCGGGATCGTCGGCCCGAACGGGGCCGGGAAATCGACCCTGTTCAACTGCATTACCGGGCTCTATCGTCCCACGGCCGGCCGGGTCTTTTTCGCAGGCCAGGACATCACCGGGCTCAGCCCGGACCAGGTGTGCCGTCGCGGCATCGCTCGAACCTTTCAGATCCCGGCGACCTTCCATTCGCTGAGCATCTACGACAACATCCGCGTCGGCGCGCTTTTCGGGGCTGGAAGGGCGGACCACGTGAACGACGTCCTCGATTTCCTGGGTTTGGCCCAGGATGCCCACAGGCCGGCGCGGAACCTGGACCTGTACACGACCAAGTTGGTGATGCTCGGTGGCGCGCTGGCCACGAACTGCCGTCTCCTCATGCTCGACGAACCGATGGCCGGCCTGTCCTTGGTGGAGATCCAGCGCTTCCTGGACCTGCTGCAGCGGATCAACCAGGAGCGGAAGATCACGGTCATCATCATCGAGCACCTGCTGGATATCCTGGTGGGGATCTGTCACCGCATGATGGTCCTGCACGACGGTCAGGTCCTCTGCATCGGGAGTCCCGCGGAGGTCACTCGAGACAGCCGGGTCGTGGAGGTGTACCTGGGGCGAAAGGTGGAGGCGCACCATGCTTGAGTTGCGCGATGTCTGTGCGTCCTACGGGGACCTGCAGGTGCTTCGCCATGTTTCCTTGACCGTCCGCGAGGGTGAGGTCGTGGCCCTGTTCGGGCCGAATGGCCACGGAAAGAGCACCCTGCTGAAGGTGGTCGCGGGGTTGCATCCGGCGACATCCGGCTCCATCCGCTTTCGGGGCGAGGAGATCTGCGGGCTTCCGGCGCATCAGATTGTCGCTCGCGGGCTGGTGTACATCCCGGAGGAAAGGCACCTGTTCCCCGATATGACGGTGCAGGAGAACCTCCGCTTGGGTGCCTACAACTCCCGGGCGCGCTCCCGCATCCGCGAGAACCTTGCCCTGGTGTTCGAGATCTTTCCCAGGCTGGCCGAACGGCGCAAACAGCTCTGCTCCACGCTGAGCGGTGGGGAGAGCCGTATAGTCGCGATCGCCCGTGGCCTGATGAGCGCAGCTTCGTTGCTCCTGGTAGATGAACCTTCCATTGGTCTGTCCCCGGCCCTGAAGGGCGCGGTCTTTGAGGCGATCGGACGGATCCGCCGTGAGGCCGGCATCACGGTGTTGATCGTGGAGCAGGAGATCCACCACGCGCTGGCGCTCTGCGACCGCTACTATCTGCTCAAGAAGGGACAGATCCTCTTCGAGCGGCCGGCCTCCGAGGCGGACGTGCACGAGATCGAGCGCGCGTACTTCTGAGCGGCAAGGAGCGGTGTGGGAAATGGATCGCTTTCTCAATGCACTGGCCAGTGGGGTGATTTCCGGGTCGCTGTACGCGATCATGGCGCTGGGCCTCAGCATCATCTACGGGGTCAGCCGGGTCTTCAACTTTGCCCACGGGGTCATCGCGCTCATCGGTGCCTACCTGACCTGGATGTTCCTGAGCCGTTTCGGCTTGGGGCTGTTGCCCAGTATGCTTCTCG
>JBMFPK010000011.1:0-18757 GCA_049969155.1 Chloroflexia bacterium
GGGCCCCTCCCCAACCCCTACCCCTTGAAGGAACGCGAGCCCCGCTGCAGCCAGCGCCATCCAGCTGTCGGCGCCGATGAGCACTAGCCTACGGCTCCAGCGGTCGATCACCGCTCCGCCCAAGGGGCCCAGTGCCACAGGGGATAGCAGGGCAACCAAGCTTGCGCTAGCGAGCACGGTGACCGATCCGGTGGTCACCGTGAGCCACCAGACGAGGGCGAACTGCGCCACGGCGCTGCCCGCCAGGGACAGCTGCTGTCCGGTCCAGAGGGCAAAGAAGCGGGGAGCCCAGGCGTGCTCGCGGGGGACGGACATCTCTACCCCTTTCCACGAGGTGGGAAATCCTTCCGAAAGACGGCAAAGCGGTACTCGACCTGGAAGCCCAGTTGCTCGTAGAGCCGCAGGGCGATGACGTTGCTCAGGGTAACCGCAAGCCCCAGACGGCCGGCGCCGGCCCTGCGGAAGGCCGTCGCCACGGCCAGCACGAGCGCGCGTCCCAGGCCCTGTCCGCGATGGGGCGGGGCGACGAAGAGATCCAGGAGAAAGCCTTCCTGGGGCAGGACCGGGTGCCACGCGGCCAAGGCAAAGCCCGCCAGTCCGCCTGCGGCGAGCGCCATCGGAGAAAGGGCTTCCTCGAAGCGCCCGAAACGTCCTGCGACCGCTCCTTCGAGCAAGCGGCGCACGCCTGCCCGGCCGGAGAACTCGGGGTAAAGCCGGTCGTCCTCGGAGGGAGCAGCCGCCACCATGGTCACGGCTTCCCCCAGGCGATCCCCGTCCCAGGGGACGAGGCGATAGCCGTCCGGCACTGTCGGGGCAGGGACTTCCCCGGCCAGAGGCAGATGCATACGGGCACGGACCGCGCTGCGGTACCCCCGGGCCTGGAAGAGCGCCTCCAGGCCGAGCCCGGGAAGGAGCGGTAACGTTGCGCTGAGCGCATCCGTTCCGGGACGCACAAGTTCCACCTCCGCCCGTTCCAGGAGCAGAGGCAAGGCGTCCGTAGCATCGGGGAGCGCGTAGAGGAGGTGGATACGGCCTTCCCCTCCCTGTCGGCTGAGGACGACCAGACCGACCGGCCTTCCGGCTTCCACAGCCAGGAGGGCCTGAGATCTCCGGGAGGCAAGGGCCTCGGTCAGGGCGCTGAGCACGAGCGCCTCCGGGAGGCCGGCATGCCGGCGGTAATCTTCGAGCAGGATATCGAGCCCCGGCGCCCCGGGGCCGAGCGGAACGATCTCCATCGTGCCCCCGTCTACCTCTCCAGTGCGTCCAGGAGCGCCGCCGCCTCTTCGGCAGTCAGGCGCCCCTCCTCGAGCATCCGCAGGACGGCCATACGCTCGTCGTCGCGCACCGGGCCCTCGTGCGGCTGCGAAGCGGGGGTTTCGGCCGCTTGCGACGACTGCTGTTGGAGCCGCTCCTGCAGCCGGCGCAAACTGGCCTGTACCCATTCCGCGCTCTGCCGGGCGGCGCGCTCCACCTTTCTGCCGATCTTTTCCCAGTCCACGGATTTCGCCCTCTCCGCGGCCTCATGAACCCCTTCGCCGATGCGCTCCAGGTCGATCTCCCGCAGCCGGGACTCGACGACCTGGGCGATGCGTGCCGTAGCTTCCTCCACCTCGCGACCCACCTTCTGCCAATCGGCCTGTTCCAACTTCCGGCGGAGCTCTTCGGCCCACCGTTCCATCTGCCGGGTAAAATCCTCGAAGGTCTGCTCCCAATTGGAAGCCAGGGAAGCAAGAGCGACCTCGGAATCGGAAGCCAGGTGGACGTCGGGGCCACCTTCTCCCACCTGGACGACCACGCGGCCCTCCTCCTGCGTCTCGACCCGAAACGACCCTGCGCGCGGCAGCTCCCAGCTGTGGGCCTGAAGGAAGAAGCGGGCCGAGGTTCCTTCGGGGTAACGCACGGTGATATCCCCCTCCGCGCTCACCCGGTACTGCCGGCCCTCCTGGAACGGGATGTGGAGCGAGGCATCGCCGTCCACACGGACCACCAAGAGGTCCCCGCGCAGGTCGCGTGCCACGAGGTCCCCGGCCACGAGGCCGATCTCCACCGGCCCCGCGATGTTCTGCAGCACGGCATCGCCGTGCACCTGGCGCAGGGATACGGTGCCCGAGACGCCAGTTGCGGTGAGGTCACCGCCCACGTGGATCGCCTGGAGGGAAGCGGCATCCCGCACCGTCAGGTCCTCCCCGACCTCCTGCAGTTCGGTCCGCCCGACCTCGCGCAGCACGACATCGCCGCGCACGTAGGCGGTCGAGAGCACCTGTTTGGCCGAGGCGATGGAGACGTCCCCGTCCACGCTACCGAGGTGCACCTCTCCCACCTCCGAGAGCACCACATCCCCAGCCCCATGCTCCACGGTCAGGGGCCCCTGAAGCCCGCGCACCGTGAGGTCACCGTCCAGGTCCCGCACGCTCACCGCGGCCGTGCGCCAGAGCTGCAGGCGAGCATCGCCCACCAGGCGAAGGATATGTTTCCCCTCCCGCTCTTCGTGGCGCACGCTCCCGCGGCTGGTCGGTTCGACGAGCAGTGCGGGGTCCTCGTAACCCAGGAGGGTCAGGTCGCCCCGACCCTCGATCTCCACCGGGCTCCCTGGGGCTAGTTCGAACCGTTCGACGTCCATCGTATGCCTCCGTCAGGGCTCAATCCACAAAGATCTCCACATGTTCCCCGCTTTCGAGATCCTCGACCTCGACAATCTTGCCTGCCACGCCGGAGCGGATCGCCTCCAGGATCTCCTGGGGGTCGACGCTGGACGTGCGGGGGGCGAAACGGGCGCCCATGCGGATGGCCACATCGACCAGGCCCAGGGGAACGTTCACGTGCACCTTCTCGCGGCCGGTCGTGCGATCCGTCACCCGCACGTGCAGCCAGCGGCCCTGCGTGGACTCCGTACGTTTTTCCAGGGCGGCCAGGAGCTCAGCGGCCTCCTCGGCACGGATCTGTCCGGATTCCAGCATGCGCAGGATGCGCATCCGTTCCTCTGCCATCGGAACACCTCCCTCGGTAAAGTGCTTCAGGAACCCTCACCGCGCAGGATGCGCAGTGCCTCGGCGACGCTGATCTTCCCCGCCTGCAGGGCATCCAGCACCTCGCGCCGTCGTTCTGGGGTTGGCCGCGGCTCCTCGGGCAATGCGAAGCCCAAGGCGGCAGCGATCTCGTCCATCCGCGTCCGTGCCGTGCGGTAGGAAAGCCCGAGCTCCTCCGCGACCCGCTGGATGTTCCCCTGGTGCTTCACGAGCAGCTCCACGAAGCGCAGCTGGTCCGCGTTCAACCCGAAAAGCGGGCTGAGGGCAAATCTCCCCTCCAGCGCCGTGCCACAGCGCAGACAGCGGAGGCGCTCGAGCACCATCCGGTCCCCACAGACCGGGCACTGTCCTCCGATCGTGTGCATCGCATCACCTCCTTTCCATCATTCTACCACAGCTGCCGCTTTTTATCAATATGGTGCCACAAAGTGGTAAGAATATGTTACATCGTGACCCAATCCAAAAAGCCACACAGGGGGCCCACTTGGGCCCCCTGTGTGTGGTGAATCCGGGAGACCTGGGGGGTCAGGCGATGGTGAGGTAGAGGACGGCCTTTTCGGTATGCATACGGTTTTCGGCCTGGTCGAAGACGACCGATTGAGGGCCTTCGATGACCTCGTCGGTCATCTCCTCGCCTCGGTATCCCGGCAGGCAGTGCATGAAGATGGCATCGGGCTTGGCCAGGCGCATCTTCTCCGGGGTGATCTGGAAGGGGGCGAAATCCTTAATCCGCTGTTCCTTCGATTTCTCGGGCCCGCCCATGGAGTGCCAAGTATTCGCATAGACGACGTCGGCGTCGCGGATCGCCTCGTCCAGGTCGTGGACCACGCGGACGGATGCCCCACTCCGTGCGGCTGCCTGCGCCACGAACGTACGGATCCGCTCCGCAGGCGGGTAGCCCGGGGGAGCGGCGACGGTGACATCGAAGCCGATGAGGCTGCCGCAGACCATCAAGGTGTGGCAGACGTTCCAGACATCCCCGGCATAGCAGACCTTGAGTCCCTCCAGCCTCCCCTTCTTCTCGCGCATCGTCAGAAGGTCCGCCAGCCCCTGGCAGGGGTGGGTGAGATCGGTGAGGGCGTTGATCACCGGCGCCTTCATCCAGCGCGCGAACTCCTCGACGATCTCCTGGCCGAAGGTACGGATAACCAGGGCATCGCAGTAGCGATCGATCACCCGGGCGGTGTCACGGATCGGCTCCCCGCGGGCGAGCTGCAGTTCGTCCGGCCGCATGTAGAAGCTGTCGAGGCCCAGGTGGGTGCATGCGGCCTGGAACGAGGTCCGGGTGCGGGTGGAGGGCTTTTCGAAGATCATCGCCACGGTGCGGCCGCGCAGCACGTCGTGGGGTTCGCGCCGGCGGTGGCGAGCTTTCAGGTCCGCGGCCACGTCCAGGATGTAGAGGATCTCCTCGGGGGTAAAGTCCATCAGCGTGAGGAAATCGCGTCCCAGGAAATCTTCCCGTTGCATCTCGTCCTCCTTGACCGTGCAACGTGTCGCTCACAGGGGATCCCGCAGCAGAGGATAGGTCATGCAATGCGGGCCGCCGCCCCCTTTGAGCAGCTCCTCGAGTTCGACTTCGATGACCCGGATGCCGAGTGCGCGCAGGGCCTGGTTCACGCGGGCGTTGTGTTGTGGCGAGACGACGACCCCGTTGTCCACGGCAAAGAGGTTGCCCAGGAGGTTCAGGACGTCGTCCGGGGTGGTTTCTACGATCTGCCACCGTTCGGCCCGCAGGCGCGCGAGGAACGAGTCGGGCAAGGTCTGGGGGCAAGCCACACAGACGCGTTCCGCGACCACGTTGAACACCATATCCAGGTGGCAGTAGCGTGGGTCGAACGGCACCGGGATGACCTCGACGTCCAGCTCCTGGAGGAACGCCTTCACGCACTGGGCTCCGGATTCGGTCGTCCGGGCGCCGATCCCGACGGCTGCCCGCCGGTCGTCGAGGTACATGAAGTCGCCGCCCTCGAAAACGGCCTCCTCGTCCGCGGGCATCTCTTTCCAGATGGGGACGTACCGCTCGATCTGCGGGCGGGCCACCTCGATCTCCCGCTTCCGAAAGTCCCAGCGCAGCCGGCCGAGCAGCGCGCCCGCCGCAGTCACGGTCCCCAGGTCGCGGGTGAAGACCTGGTAGGGAAGGTCCTCCTGAGGATCGACCCACACGACCTCGGCGCCGGCCTCGCTGAGCGCCCGGGCAAAGGCCGCATGTTCCCGGCGGGCGCGTTCCAGGTCCACCGTCTCGCCGCGGGCCAGGTAGGCCTTGGCCGTCTCGTTGCTCGGCATGAAGCGGAAGTAGCGCGGCTCGCAGAGCAAGACGCGGCGAAGTTTTCCGTAGCCGCTGGTGACGTATGCCGGCATAAGCTCCTCCTCATCTCCGTTGTCGCCCGGGTTACCGCTTACTTTCCCCCGGCGCGGCCATAGCCGAGTTGCCGGGAGATCTCCTCCGTAGCGCGCAGGACCATCCGCAGCAGGGCCTCCCGCCGCGGGTAAAAGCGGCTGCACGGGCAGGTGATGCTCACGGCGGCGATCACCTGCCCGGACGCGTTGCGGATCGGCCCTGACACCGCACAGACCCCTTCGTCGAGGTCCTGCTCGGCCGTGCCGTACCCCTGCTCACGGATCTGTGCGAGCCTGGCGCGCAGCTGATCGCGGTCGGTGATCGTGTTCGGGGCGAGTTTCTTCAGTTCCATCCGCTGGAGCAGCGCTTCGCGCTCTTCCTCCGGGAGGAAGGCAAAGAGCAGCTTTGGCGAAGCCCCGGCATAGAGCGGGGAGCGCCGCCATACGGGATCCGCCACCTGCAGCACCTGATCGCCGTACCATTTGCCCACACAGACCGCGTCCGGGCCGTCCCGGATGATCAGGTGGACGGTATCCCCGCACTCCTTGGCCAACGCGGCCAGGATCGGTTCCGCAACCTGCCAGAGCTCCATCCGGGAATGGACCAGTTCCCCGAGCTCGTAGAGGCGCAGGCCCAGGCGGTACCTCGAGGTCTGGGGATGCTGTTCAATGTACCCACGCACCTTCAGGGTGGAAAGGATCCGGAAGGCGCGGCTCTTGGTCAGCCCTGTCCGCTGGCTGATCTCCCCCAGTGACTGCCAGTCCCCGGCGCTCTGGAAGAAACTTTCCAGAACGTCCAGGGCCCGGTCCAGGATATCGATCGTGTACCGCCCCTGAGCCATCGAGCGCCTCCTCCGGCAGGCCTGCTACTCCTCCGGAATCTCCTTGAAGGAAAGCGAGATGTCCACGCCGCGCCGGGCCTGGACCCATTTCGCGATGTAGTAGATCAACAGCCCGCTCAGGAAGACCGCGATGTTGAAGGCGGTCATCGTGGGTGTCATCCCCGAGAGCGGGTCCTTCAGGTAGGCCCAGGCCATGATGCCGCACGAGATCAGGCTGAGCACGCCGATAATCGTGATCACGGGAACCCGGCCGATGCGCTGGTTCACGGTAGAGGTCTCGAATACCGTGGGCAGCCGCCACGGGAGCAGGATCGCAGAGATCGAGACCATGCTAAAGGTGAGGATGTAGCCGAAGATGCCCACGAGGGTGGCAAAGTAGGGGGTGAAGACATAGATCGCGCACGCCAGGATGCTCATAATCCCCATCGTGAGCAGCGCCGGGACCGGCGTGTGGAGCCGCGGATGCACCTTGCGGAACCAGGCGGGAAAGATCCCGTCGATGGCATAGGCCAGGATGTTGCGGGAGCCGTTGACGATCTGCCCCGGCAACCAGGCGTAGCTCCAAAAGATAAAGCCGAAGGTGATCAGGAAGGCGACCACGATGTTGCCGCTGAGGTAGGAGGCGATCTCCGTGTAGAGCGGCGTGGAAGTGAGGCCGAGCTCAGCGGGGTCGACCCAGGAGAGCGCTCCGAGGAACTCGTAGCCGGCCGCGCGCCCCACGAGCAGCACGGTGATCAGCACCCCCAAGCCCACAGCCACAACGGTGGCCGGCATGGACCACAGCTGCAGCCGGCGAGGGTTCTTGACCTCGCTGCCGATGTAGGCAGACGACTGCATGAAGGCCAGGTTCAGGTAGATCCAGGTCATGGCCAGAAGCGTGCTCTCCCAGGAGAAGGGGGCGAGCGCAAACCCCTGTTCGCCGGCGTTCTGGAGGATCCAGCTCGCCACGTCGGCCTTGCCGGAGATGGGCCCCAGGTAGCGGTTGACGGCCGCCATGATGTCCGCCGGCCCTTTGCCGATAAAGACCACCGCGCTCAGGATCGTGCTCAGGATGGCGAAGAGGATGAGCGTGTTCTGGATGCGGAAGAAGAGGCGCATTCCCCGGGAGAAGATATAGACCAGGAGCGAGATCAGGACCACGCCCAGGATGAACATCCCCCAGGGGGTGGCGAACCAGTTGCCCACATCGATCAGGGTGCGGTTGCCGGTGAAGAGGCCGAGGGTGCGGAAGAAAGGAGCCAGCCCGTAGCGGCCCAGAAAGGCGGAGGGGACGCCCCCGTAGAAGAACCACCACATCGTCGTGTTAAAGTTCGACATCATGCCCCAGGCCGGCCCGAGCACGCGGCTCACGTACACATAGTCGCCGCCGGAACGGGGCATCGTAGAGGCCAGGTAACCGAACACGAGCGACAGAGGGAGGATGAGCAGCACGCAGACGATCGTGCTCACGGCCATGTCGCCGCCCGGGTAAAAGGCCGGCTCGAGCATGATCAGGAAGGCCAGCAGGAGGCCGATACTCGTGAAGTTGATGTTGTAGGCCAGGACATCCCAGACGCCTGCGGTACGCACCAGACCGCTGGCCCTCCGCTCGAAGACCTGCGGACGGGTAACGCGTTCTCCGGCTGCCATTGCGACCTCCTCTTGCTATGTCTCAATCCTTCTGGCGGGGCCAGGCCAGGGCGCGGATCGGCGCTCCGTCAGCACCAGCGATGCGAAGCGGCACGAAGGCAAAGGTGTAGCGTTGGGCCAGGTCCAGCTGCCCCAGCCCCCGGAGGTTCTCCACGATCAGCACATCGTTCCCGAGCAGCACCTCGTGCGCGTGACAGGTGCCCAGCCGAGTCGAATCGACGTTCAGCGCGTCCACGGCGACCAGGGAGACCCCGGCTGCCACGATCGCCTCGCACGCCTCGCGGGAGAGGTAGGGGTGCGCAGAGTATTCCGGCCGGCCCCAGAAACGATCCCAGCCGGTGTACAGGATCAGGGCACCTCCTTTCGGAACGTCCCTCAGCGCGCTTTCCAGCGCCCGGGGACCGACGGACACCTCCTCCGTGACCTCCAGGGTCACCACCACCCCGGGAAGGATGAACCGTTCGGGCGAATACCGATCCAGACAGCGCCCATCCGGGAAATAGTGCGCCGGGGCGTCGATGTGCGTCCCGGTGTGCGATCCCAACCGCAGTTCCAGCACCCGCCACGGGGCCACGACCCCCTGCGCACGGGAGAGGAACGGTTCTGGATCGCCGGGGAAGAACGGCATCCCGTTCTCGATCGTCTGGGTGAGGTCCACAATCTCCATCGGCTACCCCGAGGTGAGCTGCACGCTACGCACGCGATCGCCGCTCAGCGTGACGATCGCCCCGCGCAGGATCCCCTCGCCGTACTCGCTCCCTGGGTTCACCGCCGTCGTGCGGCCGATCTGGATCAGGCCACGCGACTCGTGGATGTGACCGTGCAGCGAAAGGAGCGGTTGGAAGCGCTCGATCGCTTCCCGCACCGCGCGGCTTCCGGCTCCGTACAGCACCGGCTGGCCGCCGGAAGTGACCACCGTGGGCGGGTCGGTCGAGTTGTCCAGGAGCGGACAGGTATCCAGGGTGCTGTCCACGGGCGGCGCATGAAAGTTAAAGATCGCCCGGCTGAAATCCTGGACCCCTTCCACCGCCTTTGCGATCAGCTGCGCCATCGTCTCCTCCTCCACCTCGCGGGGCGTCTGCCACGGGGTAGGGTTGCTGTAACCCAGGCTCACCATGGGATAGGCGCCGCCGGCCAGCTCCACCGCGCGTCCTTCGCACGGGACGACATGTTCCCGCGCCTCTTCCTGCAGGAGGGCGAGAATCTCCGGAGGGTCATCGTTCCCCCCGGTGATATAGCACAGGACGTCCGTGCCGCCCAACCGCTCCTCGGCGAAGCGGATCCACTCGCGCAGGCGCTCGCGGGCCTGTTCCCGGTAGAGCCGTTCCCGCGCTTCCGCGTCCTCTGCCAGACGGGCATATTCCTCGGGCGTCACGATCGCCGTGTAAAAGCCCATCTTGGCCACGTGCTTGGCAAAAGCCGCAACCTCCTCTTCGTTCTCCAGGACGTACGGGCGTTCCTGGAGCGTGGCCGAGAAGCGGCCTCCTGCTTCTCGCAGGACAGGCACGAGCATTTTGCCCGTGATATCCCCTCCGAGCACCAGCGCGTGGACCTTGTAAAAGTTCGCCGCGTTGACGAACTTGCGAAAAGTCGGCGTCGAACCGTGCACGTCGGTGGCAAAGAAGAGGCGAAAGTCCGCGGGCTTTTCTTTCCTGCCGAACCAGCGCATCGAAAGCCCCCTACAGATCGTCGACATCCCGGTACCACTTGACTCGCGTGCCCACCCGGTCGCGCAACCGCCAGCGCAGGTCCTTCGGCTCGCGATCCAGCCGCTCCCTCAGTGTCTGGACCTGCTCGACCACGCGGGCGCGTTCCTCGGAGGAAAGCTGTTCGTAGGTCTGCACCATCTGAACCACCTTCTCCAGGTTGAAGGTCACCGTACGCCACAGTCCCCAGTCCTGGGCGCACAACCGCGCCACGCGGCCCACATGGATGGCGTCGTTGTCGTGATCGGCGAGCGGGTGCTCCAGAAGGAGCATGCAGGTATCCACAATGTCCTTTTCGTTGATCTGCACGATCTGGAGCTTCTCCAGTAGCATCTCCGCCAAAGGGATGGTGGGCGAATCGACCTCCAGCCGCCCCTCCCACGGGATCACATGGCAGAAATCCAGGCGGTCGAAAAAGACATCCACGTGGAGGGGGCGCCCGGGGTGATGGAAAATCATCCGTTGCCCGGCAAAGAGGACGTTGACCTCGGCCTCCTCGCGGTAGCCGAGTTCCGCAAAAAAGCGCGGGATGCGGGCTGCTTCCCGCGAGTACCCGGCCAGATCGATGTCCGTGTACCGACGTCCCAGCTTGCGCTGCAGATGCCCGTAGCGGGGACAGTGGAGGTAAAAGGCGAGGCTGCCCAGCAGCCGCAGCGTCAGCCCCTGCAGGTTCGCCTGCTCGACCAGCCGAAACGCCTCCTGTTCGAAAGCCTGCCGTTCCTCCTCGCTCTGGTGCCCCATACCGATCCCGCTCACTGCAGCCACCTCCGCGTTCGAGCGACGGTCGGAAACCTGCTCCGGCCCATATGACCAAAAAGGCGCACCCTTGGCCCCAACTGCCTGGGTGCGCCTCTGTCCCGTCCCGCTTCCCGGCCGCCCCATCGGAACGGAAAACCGCCCTGGCCCGAGGGTGCACCTCTTGGGGCATGCAGCAGGGGGCTCCGGAAGACGCCGGGCGATCGCGCATTCGAGGTCGAGAGAGCAGTTTCCATCGGTACTGTCCTGCTTGCGGGGGTATTTCGCAGGATGAAGTATTGTACTGCTTGCTAAAACCATTATACCACCTTTCCCTCCGCCTGTCAAGCAGTTGACGCCCCCGGAGGGCCGTGGTATGATGGGGCTTGTTCGTCTTTGCCCTGAGCCGAAGGTGCCCGGAAACGGTTGTGCGATGAAAGGGGGTCCTGTGTTCGGAGCGGCACGCTGTTTCGAGATCGCCGAGACCATCCTAGAGCATTCCCGCGCCGATCAGACGGAGGTGCTCTTCCTGGCCGGGCAAGAGGCGCTGACACGCTTTGCGAACTCGTACATCCACCAGAACGTCGCACGGAGCGACGCCCAGGTCTCCGTGCGGGCGGTAGTCGGACAGCGCGTCGGGGTCGCCGCAACGAACGACCTCTCCCCAGCCTCGCTCCGCGCTACGGCCAATCAGGCGCTCGCCATCGCCCGGGTGCATCCGGACGATCCGGATTTTCGCTCCCTTCCGGGGCCGGCTCCCGTGCCGAAGGTCGAAGCCTGGGACGCCGACACGGCGACCTGTCCCCGGGATCGTCTGCCGCCTCGCCCAGGAGAACAGGCTGCGCGCGAGCGGCGCCGTCTCCACCCGCTGCGGCGAGATCGGCGTGGCCAACTCGCTGGGCGTCCGTGCCCACTTTCCCTACACCCGGGCGGAACTGAACATCGTCGTGATGGGGGAAAGCGGCTCGGGATACGCGACGGCCATTGCCCAGGCCATCCGCGGGATCGATACCGAGGCACTCGCCCGGGAGGCCATGGACAAGGCGCTGCGCAGCGCGAACCCGGTGGAGATCGAACCGGGCGAATACGAGGTCGTGCTCGAGGAGTATGCCGTGGCCGACCTCCTCTCCTATATGGCCTACCTGGGCTTTTCCGCCACCGCCCTGCAGGAGGGCCGAAGTTTCATGCGCCTTGGGGAGCAGATCGTCGGACCCGAGGTATCGATCTGGGATGACGGCCTCGACCCGCAGGGGCTCGTGATGCCGTTCGACTTTGAAGGTGTCCCGAAGCAGCGGGTCGAGCTGATCGAGCGGGGGATCGCGCGCGCCGTGGTCTACGATTCGTACACCGCCGGCCGCGAAGCCGGACGCGTCTCCACCGGCCACGCCCTCCCCGCCCCGAACACCTTCGGCCCGCTTCCCATGAACCTGTTCATGGCCCCCGGAACGACACCGCGCGCCGAACTGGGCCGCTCCATCGAGCGGGGCCTTTGGGTCACCCGCTTCCACTATGTGAACGCCGTACACCCGCTGCGTGCCGTCCTCACCGGGATGACACGCGACGGCACCTTCCTCATCGAGCACGGCGAGATCATCCGCCCGGTGAAGGACCTCCGCTTTACCCAGAGCGTGCTCGAGGCGCTGAGCGAAGTCGTGGCGATCAGCCGCGAACGCCGGCTGCTCCCCGGCTTTTTCGGCGGCATCCTGGTCCCCGCACTGCACCTGCGCCGCTTCCGCTTCACTGGCACGACGAGCGATTGAGGAGGCACGGATGGAGCGCCTGTACTGGCTCCGTGTTCCCTCTCCCTGGGGGTCTCTGCGCCTCCTTGCGACGGAGGACGGACTCTGCCGGATCGTGCTCCCTGGGGAGGCAGGGGTAGAACGCTGGGTGGGGCGCTACCGGAGCGGGTCCGTCCTGGAAGAGGGCAGCCCCCTCCTCGCGGGCACCGCACAGCAGCTGGAGGAGTACTTCGAGGGAAAGCGACGCTCCTTCGACCTTCCTCTGGTGCTCTACGGAACCCCCTTTCAGAAGACCGTCTGGCAGGCCCTTCTGGAGATTCCCTACGGTGAAACGCGTTCGTACCAGGAGGTCGCGGCGGCCATCGGCCGGCCCCAGGCGAGCCGGGCCGTGGGCGCGGCGATCGGCGCAAACCCCGTCCCCATTGTCATCCCGTGCCACCGGGTGGTGCGGAGCGACGGCTCCCTCGGGGGGTACGGCGGCGGGCTTTTCCTGAAGGTGGCGCTCCTGCAGCTCGAGGGTTGCCCGGTGCACCTCCCTGTGGTAGAATCATCCTGTCCTTCCGGAAGCCGGTGAGCGTCACAAGGAGGTTTGTGTGGCCACGCGAACCGAGGAGATGGTGCGGCTGCTCAAGGAGTTCCAGACAACGACCCCGGACATCGAGGCCTCGGCCGTGGTCAGCGTGGACGGCCTGATCATCGCCTCCGCCCTGCCGGCCGAGGTGGAAGAGGACCGCGTTTCGGCCATGAGCGCGGCCATGCTCGCCCTGGGGGAGCGGATCGCGAAAGAGCTGCATCGGGGTGCCCTGGAGCAGGTATTCGTACGCGGAGAGGAAGGGTACGTGCTGCTGGTCGCGGTCGGGGATGAAGCCGTCCTTACCGCGCTCGCGCGCAAGAACGCCAAACTGGGCCTGGTCTTCCTGGATATGCAGCGGACGGCCGCTGAGCTGGCCCGCCTCCTCTAGCAACACATCGCCGATCCGCTCGACCGCCGGCCCGGGGAGGTGGAAATGACCGTACCCACTGGGGCCCTTTCGGGCGTCTTGCGTCGCTTTCGGCATGCCATGTTTCGACCGACCGGCGCTGGCTGGTCGGTCTTGTTTCCGTGCCGGGGATCGAGGCCGAGGAGCGGAGGATGAACGAGATCCTTTTCGAGTGGCCTTTTCCGGGTGGTTCCTGCATCCGCATCGTCCGCGGTGATATCACCGAGGAACGCGTGGATGCGATCGTGAATGCGGCCAACGAGCGGCTCGCTCACGGTGGGGGCGTGGCCGGAGCCATCGTGCGCAAGGGCGGCCCCGAGATCCAGGAGGAAAGCGACGCCTGGGTGCGTCGCTACGGCCCCGTGCCCACCGGATCGGCTGCGGTGACCGGTGCCGGACGCCTGCCAGCCCGCTACGTGATCCATGCCGTAGGCCCGGCGTGGGGAAGCGGCGTTGAAGAGGCGAAACTCGCGTGCGCCGTGCGCAGCGCCCTGCAACGGGCTGAAGAACTGGGTCTCCGAAGCATCGCTTTCCCCGCGATCTCCGCCGGGATCTTCGGTTTCCCAGTCGCGGATTGTGCGCGCGTCCTCCTGGGGACGATCGCTGCATACCTCCAGGAACGCCCGACCGGGCCGATCCAAGAAGTACATGTGTGTCTGTTCGATGCGAAAACGGCGGAGATCTTTCGCACCGAAGCCGAACACCGGTGCCAAGGGCGGCCGCAGGAGGCGGGAGAGACCAATGCCCGTCGATGACCTGCCGACACGGCTGCGTCCTCCGTTGATCCGCAGCAAGGTGCATATCCCGCCCCTTGTCCACCTCGTCTCGCGGCCCCGCCTCCTGCGCTTCCTCGACGAGAACGTCCATCGCAAACTGATCCTGGTCTGCGCAGGTCCCGGATACGGCAAGACGTCGCTCCTGGTCGATTTCGCGCGTTCCACAGAACTGGCCGTCTGCTGGTACACGCTTGATCCTTCCGACCGCGATCCGGCCATCTTTCTGGACTACCTCATCGAGGCGATACGTGTGCGCTTTCCCAACTTTGGGGAACGCACACGGGCCGCTCTCTATGCGGGCGGCGTGACGGACCTGAGGAGCCTTGTGGGCCTGTTCCTGAACGAACTGGCTGAGGAGATCCCCGAATACCTGGTCCTGATCTTGGACGAATACCACACGGTCGAAGAAGAAGACGCAGTGAACCAGGTGGTCGACCTGCTCCTTCAGTTCCTGCCGGAACAGGTCCATCTGATCCTCGCCAGCCGCACCGTCCCGCCCCTATCGATCATTCGCCTGGTCACTTACGGCGAAGTGGCCGGCCTGGGCAGCGATTCTCTCCGCTTCACCCGGGAGGAGATGCGCGAGCTTCTGGAGCACAACTTCCAGCTTTACCTCAGCGATGAGGAGCTCGAGAACCTCGAACGGGAAAGCGAAGGGTGGGTCACCGCCATTGTGCTGGGGATGCAGGCGACCTGGCAGGGGTTGCTCGGTTTCTTGACCGGCTGGCGGGGCCCGAAGGAGCGCATCTACGCCTATCTGGCTAGCGAGGTGGTCCGGCACCTGCCTCCAGAGATGCGGCAATTCCTGGAGCAGGTCTCGGTGCTCGAGCGGCTGGACCCCGCCCTCTGCGATGCGCTGCTGCAGCGCAGCGATTCCGCGCACCTCCTGGAGATGCTGGAGCGACGCAACCTTTTCCTGGTACCGTTGGCCGGCGGCGGTTACCGTTTCCATGGCCTCTTCCGGGAGTATCTGCTGGAACAGGCCCGGAAGGATCCGGCCCAGTTTGTCCGCCTCCACAGGCGCGCGGCAGAGCTGCGACGTGCCTCCGGGGACGAAGCCGAGGCGGTGGAGCACCTCCTGCAGGCCCGGGCTTTCGAGGAGGCCGCCGAGACGATCGAACAGCTGGCCCAACGCCTCTTCGAGGCCGGCCGGCTTCAGACGCTCCTGCGATGGGTAGAGGCACTCCCCGAGGAAGCGCGCCTGACACGCCCGCGCCTCCTCCTTTTCGTGGGAAAAGCGCTCCTGAAGCTCGGGCGGGGGCCGGAGGCCCGGGAAACCCTCCTTCGGGCCGAAGCAGCGCTTGCCGCACGCGACGATCTGGCCGGTTGGGTCCAGGCAGTCGCCGATCGCAGCACGCTGGAACGCCTCGAAGGAAACTATGCCGAGGCGCTGCGGTTGGCGCACGAGGTCTTGCCCCATGCCACGGCTGGAGACCTCCAGGCGCTCGTGGACCTGCATCGCACCATCGGGATCTGTCTGCATGCGCAGGGCGAAATGGCCGCAGCCGAAGAGCACCTGCGCCTGGCCCTGAACTACAGCCTCGCGGCTTCCGGCCCCTACAACCAGGCACTGGCCTACCAAGACCTCGGCGTATGTCTCCGCGCACAAGGACGGATGCAGGAGGCCGAAGAAGCCTACCAGCAGGCGCTGGCGCGCTGGCGCAGGATCGGCAGCCCGGGTCCTCTGGCGAACACCCTGAACAACCTGGCCATGGGTCCTTTCCTACGCGGGGAACTGGGCGAGGCGCAAGGGCTGCTGGAGCAGGCGCTGGAAGCGGCGCGCACCTCTCTTTCCCCCTGGCTCCAGGCGCTGGTGCAGGCCAGCCTGGGCGACCTGTACCGGGACCTGGGAGCACTCGCGGTGGCGCGCCAGGTCTATGAGGAAGGGCTGCTCCAGGCGCGGCAGGCGCGCCATGCGCGGCTTGTCGCTTACCTCTTGGATGCTCAGGCCAACCTCGCACGTCGTCGGGGCGCATATGAGGAAGCGCGCCGTCTACTGCAGGAAGCACAGGCGGCGGCTGGTGCCTCGCAGGAGAGCCGTGCCCAGGTGCAGGTATCCCTGGGACTGCTGGAGGTCGCGCAGGGCCGGCCGGAAGAAGCGCTGTCCTCCCTGGAAGAAGCGGCCGAGCTTCTGGAGCGCACCGGGGAGCGGTTGCAGCTCCTGCGCGCCTGGCTGGGTCAGTCGCTCGCGCTCGAGCGCCTGGGCCGGAAGAAAGAAGCCCAGGCGGTGCTCGTGCGCGCCCTGGAGCTTGCCAAGGAGATGGGGGTCTGCGAGCCGTTCCTCGCGGAAAAAGAACTGCTCCTGCCGGCCCTGCGCCGAATTCCCAGGGAAGCAGGGAACGCTTTCCTGGACCGGTTGCTCGAGCGGATGGCATACCGTCCGCCGCAGGAGAGCGTGGGCCGCGAGGCGCCGCCTCTGCGCATCTTTGCCCTGGGGCACGGACGCGTCTTCCGTGGCGAGGAAGAAATCGGCCTGAAGGCGTGGGGAGCGCGCCGGGCCCGCGAGCTCTTTTTCTACCTCTTTTTCCACTGCCCGGTGCGCAAGC
The DNA here is from genome assembly GCA_049969155.1 of Chloroflexia bacterium. Taxonomy (GTDB): domain Bacteria; phylum Chloroflexota; class Chloroflexia; order DTKN01; family DTKN01; genus DAOTVY01. The sequence continues at coordinate 16,317 of JBMFPK010000011.1, forward strand.
AGGAGATCGGGACCGCCCTGTGGCCGGAACAGGACCTCGAGCGCATCACGAGCAGCTTCCACGCCACCCTCTACCGTGCGCGACGCGCGACGGGTGCGCTTCTGGTGACCTTCCGCGACGAGCGCTACCACTGGGTTCACCCAGACACGTGGTGCGACGTGGCCGAGTTCGAGCGTTTGCTGGCCGAGGCAGAACCTCTACCCGCAAGCGATCCGCGGAAGGTCGTGCTCCTGGAGCGAGCGCTCTCGCTGTACCAGGGGGATTTCCTAGAAGACCTGGACAGCGAGTGGTGCATCCTGCGGCGGGAGGAGCTAGCCGGCCGCCGCTTGCACGCGTTGCTGAGCCTTGGGCGGGCTTACCTGGAACAGGAGAACTGGCCGCGCGCGGAGGAGACTTTTTTGCGCGCGCTCGAGATCGACAACCTGTGCGAGGAAGCCTACCGCGAACTGATGGAATGTTACGTCCGCCGCGGCGAGCCGGCACGCGCGATCCAGACCTACCGCCGCTGCCGCCGTCACCTGTCCCGCGAACTGCGCATTTCCCCTTCCGAAGAAACCGAGGCGCTCTACCGCAAGATCACGCGCAGGTCGCACCCGTAAAGGCGGGGCATCGGCCTGGCAGCTGCGCCGGTTGAGACCGCGCGGGTGGCGACGCCCGTGCCTTCGAGGTCTCGCTGCAGCCGGGCGACGAGGCCGCGCGGAGGCGAAGGGGGCGCGCTCGCCGCTTGCCACTCTGGCCCCGGTCTGGCTGTAGCCCCGGACACCTTGCGGGCCAAATGGATGGTCCAATGCAAAAAGGAACGGGAAAACGGCCCATTAACAGTTTAAGGAATCTATCCCCATCTTGCAGTTTCAACCCGCTACAGATCGAAACTCCGTCGGTTCATCCCTAGCGCCTAAATTCATCTGCCCAAGTGCCAAACTTTCAGAGCTACGTTCAGAGCCACGTTCAGAGATGGCTGCTATCCTTTTTGCCAAAAGAAGTGCCGCACTTTGGCAAGGAGGATAAGCCATGTGGCAGCGAGTGAAAGTCAACCTCGGGAAATACGCAGACCCGCGCTATCTGCGGTGGCTCCTGGTCTTGCTCAGCCTGATCGCGCTCGTGCTCGGTGCTGCCGCGCCCGACGGCTACGGCGGACCGGGGAGCGGACCTTAAAGCCGATATCTCTCTCCCACCAGGGGCACCCGGAAGGGTCCGGAAGGGAGTCCTTTCTTCCCGCGATAAGGGAAAGGCACGATCGCCCGGTCACCGCCAACCGGTAGAGGCGCAGGGTTCGTTTGTGCCTTTGGAGATCCGGATGATCCTGTTGCTTGCTCTGGGGTTCAGTTTCGCCATCGCGCTCCTTCGGGGCGGCCGGTTGGCACGGCTTCAGGGCTTATCTCTCCGCTGGCCCGGCTTGGCGCTTCTCGCCTTCGCCCTCCAGACGCTCGTGATCTATCTCCCTGTGCCCCGGTCCTCCATCCTCTGGTGGCTCCAGACTGGCCTGCTGATACTCTCCTACCTGCTGCTTCTCGCCTTCCTCTGGCTCAATCGCCGTATGCCCGGAATGGCCCTCATCGGGCTGGGGCTGCTGTGCAACCTGGTCGCCATGCTGGCGAACGGCGGCTATATGCCCATCTCCCCGGAGGCCGTGGCGCGTATCGGCCATTCGGGGCACACCGTGGCAGGAGCGGGGGGCTTGCGGGTAGCGTTTAGCAAGGATATCGTGCTCCCAAGGGAGCAGGCCCGCCTGTGGTTCCTCGGCGATCGGTTCCTTCTCCCTCCTCCGTTCCCCTTGCCCAGCGCTTTCAGCCCGGGCGATGTGGTGGTGGCGCTGGGTGCCTTTGTGCTGGTACAGTACGCCCTGTGCGGCAAACGGGCCGGCGCGATTTCTTCGCCCGCGCCGTCTCCCGTCACCCCGCTTTCGACCAAGGAGGAATGAACCGATGTCCCGACGTGCACTGGAACGTCTCGTAGGTACCGCATTGGTCGACTCCACTTTCCGCGAACGCCTGCTCAACGGCGGCCGCCGTGAGGCGATCGCCGCCTTCGACTTGACACCCGAGGAACGAGCGCAGGTGCTGAGCATCCGGGCGGAGGACCTCCAAGAGTTCGCCCGGGCGCTCAACGGCTGGCTCCAGGATCGTGAGGTCACGGGGTCCTGCGCCCGCGAGACGATCGCCGCGGCATCGTATGCGGCCTACGGCCCGCCGATCCTCTGAGGACCGGATCCCGGTCGCGTCCGCCTGGGCCGCCGGCAAGGCCCAGGCTTGCGCCGTCTTTGCAGGGGAACGATGACACCGCAACGCGCCATCCGAGATCTGACGCCCGGAGAGCACCTCTGCTGGTATTGCGGGGCAGAGGCGGATCTTGCTGCAACGCTGAAAACCCTGATCGTCCAGGCACTCGAGCGGGGCGAAAAGGTCCTTTACCTTTGCCGGACCCATTCCCCCGCCCATCTG
>JBMFPK010000012.1:0-18082 GCA_049969155.1 Chloroflexia bacterium
GCCTGTCCGATCACCGTCGAGCGCACGTGGCCGATGTGCATACGCCGCGCCACGTTCGGCGAGGAATAGTCGACGATCACGTTGCGCCCGCCTCCGATCTCGTCCCCGCCGTATCGGTCTCCCCACTCCCGCACCTCAGCAAGGACGCTGCGAGCCATTGCCCGGGGCTCCTGGGCAAAGTTCACGTAGGGGCCCTGGGCGAAGACATGCCCGACGAGGCTTTCCTTTGGAAAAGAGACCCGTCCCGCCAGGTCCTGGGCGATCACTGCGGGCGCACGCCGCAACCTGCGCGCCAGGAGGAAACACGGGAGCCCGAGGTCTCCGCCGACCTCAGGAGGGGGCGGAAGGAGCGAGATCTCCTCGGGCTGCACCAACCCGGTCGCGAGCAGCGCTTCCCGGATTTGACGTTCGAAGCGATCCAGCGCGTACTCTCGTGGCACGGTCACCTCCGGTCAGACACGTTCCCACGGCTCGAACAACTTGCGGTACTCCTCCAGGGCGTAGCGGTCGGTCATTCCGGCGATATAGTCGCATACCACCCGGTAAAGGTCCTCCTCGGCAAGGCGTGCGCGGGTATCCGGCGGCAGGAGTTGCGGCTCGGACGTGTACGCCTGGAACAGCTGCCGGATGAACCAGCGCGCCTTGACCGCCATCCGTACCACGCGCCAGTGGCGGTACAGATTGCGAAAGAGGAACGCCTTGAGCTCGCGGTTCTTTTCCTCCATCTCGGCAGAAAAGCCCACGAGCGGCGCGGGATACCGGCGGACATCCTCCAGGGTGCTGATCTGGGCCTCTTTCAGGCGTCGTGTCGTCTCCTGGAGGATATCGGTCACCTGGATGCCGATCAGCCGACGGATGATCCGCCGGCGGTCCATCTCGGTAGCGGGCCGCATGCGCATCCCTAGTTGCTCCAGCAGCTCCTCCCACAGCGCGATCCCTTCCAGATCCGCAAAGTGGATCATGCCGGAGCGCAGGCCGTCGTCCAGGTCGTGGGCGGTGTAGGCGGTCTCGTCAGCCACGTTGACCACCTGGGCCTCCAAGGGCGGGCGCAGGTCGGGCTCGAATGCCGAGGCATCTGAACGGTCGTAGAGGGTCTCGTGCTTGATGATTCCTTCCCGCACTTCCCAGGTGAGGTTCAACCCGGGAAAGTCCGGATAGCGCCGTTCCAGTTTCTCGACGATGCGCAGGCTCTGCGTGTTGTGGTTGAAGCCGCCGTGGTCCGCCATCAGTTCGGCAAGCGTCTCCTCTCCTGAGTGACCGAAAGCCGGGTGGCCGAGGTCGTGCGCAAGTGCGATCGCTTCTACCAGGTCCTCGTTTAACCCCAGGGCACGCGCCAGGGTGCGCCCGATCTGGCACACTTCCAGCGTATGGGTCAGCCGGGTGCGGTAGTAGTCCCCTTCGTAGTTTACAAAGACCTGCGTCTTGTACTCCAGACGCCGGAAGGCGGTCGTGTGGAGGATGCGGTCCCGATCGCGCATGAATGCGGTCCGGTAGGGGGCTTCTTCCTCCGGGTACGCCCTGCCGCGGGAACGGTTACTGTGCACTGCATAAGGAGCAAGCGCCCCCTCTTCGATCGATTCGAGAACGCTCCGGGAACGGATCATCCCGCGAACCTCCGATTCGGATGGGACCATTCTACTACACGGCCTTTCGGGGTGCAAACGCTGTTGCCAGGCGGCACCCGGCGTAGTATAATCGAACCGAGCACGCGGCAACGCCAGGAGGAGTCAGCGTGGCACCCTCTCGATGGCTCGATCGCCTCCGGTACGCTTTCGACAACGCCCTCTCCCGAGGCCCGGCGGTCCTGATCGGATGGCTGGCCCTCGTGACCCTGGTGCTGATCCTGACCGTCTCCCTTCTCGTCTGGGGATTGGGTCTCGCGCCCGGCGGCCCCGGCCCCTGGAGATCGCCTGGATGAGTCTGATGCGCACCCTGGACGCCGGGACCATGGGAAACGACGTCGGTCCCTGGCCTTTCCTGCTGGCGATGTTCGTCGTCACTTTGGGGGGCGTCTTCATCGTCGGCACCCTGATCGGCATCCTTACGACCGGCCTGGAGGGAAAGCTCGAAGAGCTGCGCAAGGGCCGCTCCTGGCTCGTGGAAGAGGGACATACGGTCATCCTGGGCTGGACTCTTCAGATCTTCACCCTCCTTTCGGAGCTGGTCGTTGCCAACGCGAACAAGCCCCGCTCCTGCATCGCCATCCTGGCCGACCGGGACAAGGTCGCGATGGAGGACGAGCTCCGGAGCCTCCTCGGACCGACCGGGCGAACGCGGATCGTCTGTTGGAGCGGCGACCCGCTGGAGATGAACGACCTGCAGATCGTCGGCATCAATGAATCCCGCGCGATCATTGTCCTTCCGACGGCCGGCCCGGATCCGGACGCCGAGGTGATCAAGACCCTCCTGGCAGTAACCAACAACCTCGATCGACGACCCCAACCGTATCACATCGTCGCCGAGATCCGCGACGCGAAAAACCTTTCCGCTGCCTCTCTGGCAGGACACGGGGAAGCCGAACGGATCCTCGCTTCCCAGCTGATCGCCCGGATCATCGCCCAGACCTGTCGGCAGTCGGGCCTGTCGGTCGTCTACTCGGAGCTGCTGGGCTTTGCCAGCGACGAGATCTACTTCCACGAGGAACCGGCGCTCGTGGGCAGGACGTTCGACGAGGCGCTCTTCGCCTACGAGGATTCGGCCCTGATGTGGCTCGTCCAGGACGGGCAGGCGCACCTGAACCCGCCTATGGATACCCGGATTCGGCTGGGGGACCAGGTGATCGCCATTTCCGAGGACGACGACACCGTGCGGCTCTCGGGCTTGCAGGACGTGGAAATCCGCCACGAGGCAATTCAATCTCCCCCGGCGATAATGCCCCAGCCGGAACACACGCTGATCCTGGGATGGAACGCGCGAGCGCCGTTCGTGGTCAACGAGCTCGAGCAGTACGTCGCCGAGGGGTCGGAACTCGCCGTCGTCGCCGACTACCCGGGCGTGGAAGAGGCGCTTGCACACTACTGTTCCGGCTTGCGCCGGCTGAAGGTCTCCTGCCTTCGGGGCGACACCACCGACCGTGGCACCCTCGATGGATTGGGCATCGAGGCTTTCCACCACGTGATCCTCCTATGCTACTGCGACACGCTGGATCGCCAGCAGGCGGATGCGCGTACATTGGTCACCCTGCTGCACCTGCGGGAGATCTCCGAGCGCTACGGACATCCTTTCTCCATCGTGAGCGAGCTGCTGGATGAGCGCAACCGAAACCTGGCCGAGGTGACGCGTGCGGACGATTTCATCGTGAGCGATCGCATCACCAGCCTGCTGCTGGCGCAGATATCGGAGAATAAGCGGTTGAACGCCGTTTTCGCCGATCTTTTCGACGCGGAAGGTTCGGAAATCTACCTGAAACCGGCCGGTCACTACGTGCGGCTGCACGAATCGGTGAACTTTTACACGGTCGTCGAAGCCGGCCGCCGCCGGGGCGAGGTCGCGCTGGGATACCGCTTGCACGCGTTCGCCCAGGACGCTTCGCGTTTCTCCGGGGTCGTCCTGAACCCCGACAAGTCTCGGACGGTCACCTTCGATGAGGCGGACCGCGTGATCGTATTGGCCGAGAACTGAGAAACGTTTGTGCACAGCTGGAGGTACGACACGTTGGAAGAACCCGGGATCGTCTTCTACGGCACCACGTGGTGCGGGATGTCGCGCCGCCGCAGGCAACTGCTGGACCAGTACCGGATCCCCTACCGGTGGGTCGATATCGACCGGGACGAAGAAGCGGCACGCTTCGTGGAGCGGGTGAACAACGGGTTCCGAAGCGTGCCCACCATCGTGTTCCCGGACGGGAGGATCCTAGTGGAGCCATCGGAAGACGAGTTGCGGCGCGCATTGGGGCTTGCACAGTGAACGTCGCCCTCTTTTTCCTGGGCATCCTGCTGCTTTTCGTGGCGCTTGCCGCCGTGGTCTACCTTGCCGTGCGGCTAGGAGCCGTGCTGTTTCGCGCGCTGGAGAAGAGGCCGCCTGCGGACGACGAGCGGAACTCCTCCACCGAGCGTCCGCCCGAGCGGGGCCGTGGGCCCCATCCAGGAGGGTAAAGTGAACGAAGCGAAAGGTACCAAAGGGTCTCAGAAGCATCCGGGCGGCATCGGGGAAAGGCTCTCCGAAGGAGGCGTACCGTCCGGCCCCGCCGCTCCGCAGCCTGTGGAAGGGTCGGCGGCAGAGCGTGTGGCCGATCTGCAGCGCCGGTTGAATCAGGTGCGAAGCCGAGCGGCGCTCACCGATCTCCGGGGATCGCTGGCCCGGCTCGATGCGCTCGTCTCCGCCTTGCCGGCCGCCGTGGCGGAAATCCGCCGTCTGGGGTATGTCTACCGCGCAGGGCTGGAACAGGAAACGGAAGGGCTCGGCAGCCGCTGGCAGGAACTGAGCCGCAAGGTGGAAGCCGAGGCTTCTTCACAGGGACAGCTCCTCCTCCAGCAGGCGGATGCCCTGCTGCGGCGCCTGAGCGCCCTGCCGGCCCGCCCCGAACCTGCGCAGCTCGACACGCTCGAGCGCGAGATCAAAAGTCTGGAAGAGCGCGTAGAGAGCGCGTGCGCCGGAATCGAGCAGCTCTACGCCGCAACCGAGCAGGAACTCCAACGGACGGATCGCCTCCTGAAACACCTGCGCTGGATGCTGGAGCAGGCGGCAAGCGCGGCGTTCCACCTGCGCCCGGAGGAGAACCTCGTCGAGGCGGTGGAAGCACAGTACCTGACCGAAGGGGAACGGGAGGGACCCGAGGGGATTCTCTACCTGACCGACCAGCGCCTGCTGTTCGAACAGAAAGAGGACGTCACCCGCAAGAAGTTCCTTTTCATCCCCACGGAGAAGGAACGGGTGCAGCGGCTCCTTCTGGAGGCCCCCATCGGCGCGGTCCAGCAGTCACAGGCCCACGAACGGGGTGCGCTGCTCTGGAAGAAGGAATGGCTCGAGCTGGCCTTCTCTTCCCAGGCACCCGTCTCGCGGGCACGCTTCGTGCTGAAAGGGGACTCGGAGGCGTACCAGGCCCTCATCGGGCGGATCCAGAGCGGGGACATCGCAGCGGAGCGCGTCGGGGGGGTACCCGTAGAACAGCCGGCACCTCAGCTGCCCACGCGTTGCCCGGCGTGCGGCGCAGCGCTGACCACCGAGATCGTGCGAGGCATGCGGAGCGTCACCTGCGGCTACTGCGGCACGGTCATCCCGCTCTGAGGCGTGGAACGCAGCGCAGCCCTGGCCCAGGCTAGCGCCTCATCCCGCGTGCGGACCTCTCCCGCTGCCTGCGCCTCGCGGATCCCTTCGAGCAAGCGGCCGATCCACGGCCCGGGCGGAAGTCCCAGCGCGGCCATCAGGGCCTGTCCGTCGACCAGCCGGGGAGGATCCACGACCACCTCGCGCTGTTCCTGCGACAGCCGCAACACCGCCTGTACCCGCAGGACCGTGTCCCGCCTTGGCCCTTGCCCATGGGCCAGGCGCTCCACGAGGTCCAGCAATAGTACGGCTTCGGGAATGGGATAGCAAGCGCGAAAGAACCGGTATACGGCACGGGGCGAGATCTCGCGGCCTTCCCAGAGCGCTTCCGCCTCTGGCCGCACAACAGCCGTGACCAGGGCCCGCACCTCCCGTTCGCTGAGACGCAACCGCCTTCCGGCGCGTCGCACGACCTCCGGCGGACGCACATGGTGCAGGAGGGCGGCGAGTTTCACCACGAACAGCCCGGTGCGGTCGTCGGAAAGCGCCACATCCAGCCGCCGCCGGAGATCTCCGGGATCCGGAACGTCGATGGCCAGGTCCGGTGCATCGCCGTGCCCGGCTGCCCCCTCCAGCTGCAAGACGACCGCTTCCAAGGAGCCGACGACCGTCCACAGGTGCTCGAGAGCCTCCTCCTCCCGACCCGCCTCGACCTCGGGAAACACCTGTCCCAACAGTCCATACGCATCCAGCAGGGGCAGGAAGCGAGCCGCCCTCGGGCATCGCAGTAGCCGGGCCACCTCGTCGCGAATCCGCTCCCAGGAGACCCGCCAGAGGTGCGGAGCGGCTTCCTTGGCCCAACGGGCCGTGTCCGGGTCGACGGCAAAATCGAGCTCGGCGGCCAGCCGCACGACCCGCAGCGTGCGCAGCGGGTCCTGAAGGAACGCCTCGGGCCCCAGGGCGCGGAGAAGCCTTCGGCCCAGGTCTGCCCGGCCACCGAACGGGTCGATCACCCGCTCCTCCGCCAGATCCCCCGGCAGCGCGCTCCGAAGCGCTTCCACAGGAAGGGCCATCGCGTTGATCGTGAGGTCCCGGGCAGCGAGATCGGCGTGCAGGTCCCCTCCACGCATCGCAGCCACATCCACCGTACAGCGGGCCCTCCCCTTGCGAGCGCGGAGCACGATCCGCGCGATTGCGTTGTCCTCGTCCAGGAGCACGAAAGCCCCGCCGAGCGCCCGTGCAAGACGGTGCGCCAGGCCCAGGGCCTCCTGCGCGACCACCAGATCCAGGTCGTGCAGGGGACGCCCCAAAAGGAGATCCCGGACGCACCCGCCCACAAAGAAGGCTTGCGCGTCCTCTTGCTCCAGCACGTGCGCGATCCGTTCGACCGTCTTTCGCACCGTGTCCGTTTCCACCGTGGCTACCCGCAATCCGGCCTGTTCCATCCCCTGGAGCGTGCATGCCGTTGCCCGCTATCCTATGTCCGCGGTCGGTGCCGCTCCCACTCGCTGTACACGCAGCCGCAGTAGTCCTGGCGGTAGAGGCCGTAGGCCTTCGTCAGCCGGCCGCGCTCGCTCCAGCCGCGCCGGAACCGTTCATAGTGGAAGGGCACCCCGTACGCACGGGCCGCCTCCTCAGCCGCGGCCCGGATGGCCGCCTCGTCCTGATGGATGCTCACGAGAAGGGTCGTGGAGAACGCGTCGAAGCCACCCTCGTGCGCCGCCCGCGCCGTGCGTTCCAGGCGTAGCCAGTAGCAGATGGCACATCGCTCGCCCAACGATTCCCGGCCGCAAACCGCGCGCAGGAAGGCCACCAGGTCGTATCCTTCCTCCTCTAGCACCGGCAACTGGATTGCTTCGGCCAGCTTCTGAAGCGCCTCTCGGCGTCGCTCGTGCTCCGTGTAGGGATGGACGTTCGGGTTGTACCAGAAGGCCGTCACGGCGAACCCTTCTGCCCGCAGCTGCTGGACCGGGTAGGTAGCGCACGGGCCGCAACAGACATGGAGGAGCAGCCGTCTGCCTTCGGCGGGTCGCTCGGGCTGCGGTTCCGGCTCAGGGAGCAGCACCTCGCGCCGCAGACGGATCTCCAGCGGCTCCTGTGAAATCAGGTCCGCGTTTCCTGCGGCGACCAGCGCCCAGGCCCGTTCCACCGGACATGGGGAAAGCTTTCGGCCGGCCGCATCGTACACCGTGGCCGTTCTGCGCGGAGGGCGGTGCATCGGATGCCTCGCCTACCAAAGGGTGCGCTGCTGGGCTTCGAACCGTTCCTCGGGGTAGGGCAGCCCCAGGTGCTCGTAGGCCAGGCGCGTCGCCACGCGGCCGCGGGGTGTGCGCTGCAGGAAGCCGAGCTGCAACAGGTACGGCTCGTAGACGTCCTCCACCGTATCCACTTCCTCCGATGTCGCCGCTGCGATCGTTGCCAGGCCGACCGGGCCGCCGTCGAACTTTTCGATGATCGTCCGCAGCACGCGCCGGTCCACCTCGTCCAGACCAAGCTCGTCCACCTCCAGCATGCGCATCGCGGCTCGCGCCACCTCGGCCGTGATCACTCCGTCCGCCATCACCTGGGCATAGTCCCGCACACGCTTCAACAGCCGGTTCGCCACACGGGGCGTCCCGCGGGAGCGCCGGGCGATCTCCTGCACACCGCTTTCGTCGATCGCCACGCCCAGGATGCGTGCGGAACGGCGCACGATCTGCTCCATGGCCTCCAGGCTGTAGAAATCCAGACGGAAGGTCGCGCCGAACCGGTCGCGAAGCGGGGAGGTGAGCAGCGCGAGACGCGTCGTCGCTCCGATCAGCGTGAAGGGAGGAAGCCGTAGGCGGATCGTCCGTGCTCCGGGCCCCTTCCCCACGACCAGGTCCAGGGCAAAATCCTCCATCGCGGGGTAGAGCACCTCTTCCACCGCCCGGTTCAGCCGGTGGACCTCGTCGATGAAGAGGATGTCCCCGTGCTGCAGATTGGTCAGGATCGCCGCAAGATCGCCGGCGCGTTCAATGGCCGGCCCGGCCGTTACCTTGATCGCCACCCCCATCTCGTTGGCGATGACGTGCGCGAGGGTCGTCTTCCCCAGGCCGGGAGGGCCGTACAGCAGGATGTGGTCGAGCGTCTCCCCGCGCGCCTTCGCCGCCGCGATCGCCACGCGCAGATTGGCCAGCACCTTCTCCTGCCCGTACAGTTCGCTCAGCCTCTGCGGGCGGAGGGACTGCTCGGCCAGCCGCTCTTCTTCGCGCGCTCTTGGGGAAACGATCCGCTCTGCCATTCCTGCCTTTCCTGCCTCCGGGCGATCTGCAGCCATTATACCACACCGGTCTCGAGTCCAGATAGCCCGGCAACCGGCGCGAAGGAGCGACGGTGCAGGGGACAGGGGCCCCAACGCTGGAGGGCCAGGCGGTGTTCGCGGGTCCCGTATCCTTTGTGTCGTTCGAAGCCGTATTGCGGGTACACCGAGGCCCACGTGGTCATCAGGCGATCCCGGTAGACCTTGGCCACGATCGAAGCGGCAGCGATCGAGATCGCCCGCGCATCGCCTTGGAACAGGGCCCGCTGCGGCAGGGGGATCTCCGGAAGGGAAACGGCGTCCAGGAGCAGGGCCCGCGGGGGGACGGACAGCCGCCCGATCGCCTGTCGCATGGCCAGCCGCGTGGCTCCCACGATCCCCAAGGCATCCACAAGCACCGAAGAGACCACTCCGATGCCGATCGCCTCCGCCACCTCGGCGATACGGCCGGCCAGATGTTCCCGGACACGCGGGCTCAGGCGCTTGGAATCGTCCACGCCCGCCAGGATGTCGGGCGCTTCCTGCAACCGCCAGACGGGAAGCACCACCGCCGCTGCGACCACCGGGCCTGCCCAGCAGCCGCGCCCCACCTCATCGACCCCGGCCACCGGCAAGAGGCCCGCCTCGGCGAACGCGAGTTCCTCATCCCACGTCGGTGCCATCGCTGCGCTCCGCCATATAGACCAGCACCCTGTCCCGGCCCACGGGGACACATTGCAGCGAAACTCGGAACCCCTCGGCCGGCAGCTTCTGGCCCTCCTCCTGCTCCAGCAGAGCACCCGCCAGACGCAATGGGATCGCACGCCCAGCCTGTACGGAATGGACGACCACCACGCGCCCGCCCCTTTTCAGCACCCGGCGGAACTCCGCCCAGCAGGCCGGATCGTACACATAGGCGGTCGGAAACACGCTGACCACCGCCTCGAAAGCACCCGAAGGGAACGGCAGCGCCTGGGCACGCGCCTGACAGAGCGGGACAGGCCCCCCACGCGAGCGCAGGCGACGATGCGCCTGTCGCAACATCGCCCGGGAAACATCGCATCCTACGGCCCGGCCTCTCTCCACCAGGCGCGAAAGCAGCCGCCCCGTGCCGCATCCCACTTCCAACACCGACCCGCCTCCCAGAAGCGGCAGGGCCGCTTCCCCCCAGGCGACCCAGCGGCCGAAAGAGACCCACCAGGCGACTACGTCGTACGCCCACGCAAACGTGCCGTAGAGATGTCGCAGGAACCATGCGAGGATGCGCCTCAGCCAAGGGATGCGCGGAAGAGGTAGACACACCCCGGACCTTCCCTCCCGGCCGTCACCGCTCACCGTACTGTTCCAGGCGCTGCTGTGCTTCCTCGGCCTGGGCCGTCCCAGGCGCGACCTGGACGACCCGCTGCCAGGCGGCCCTTGCGCCTTCGGCGTCCCCGAGGCTCTGCAGGACATATCCCAGGAGCAGGAGCGCCTCGGGCTTGTCGGGCGCGTCGGAGAGCGCTCGTTGCAGTTCCTCTTGGGCCCGTTGAATGAGCTCCACGTTGCTCCGGAGCTCCCCTTCGTAGAAGAGCGCTTCCGCGACGTAGGTGCGGATGTCCGCGTCCGCGGGCTGGAGCGCGAGCGCCCGGGCGTAGTATTCGCTCGCCTTCGAGAACATCTGCGCCGCCCGGTTCGTGTCCCCACCCTGCCAGGAAGCGATCCCTTCCTCATAGGCCCGATTGCCCAGTTCCAGGAGCGTCGGCAGGTCCTCCGGGCGGTCGGTCTGGCGGGTCTGCGTGAGCTCCACAACTACGCCCGAGCCGACGAGCACGATCAGCCCGACCACCGCCACAAGCCGCCAGAAGAGCTTGCTTCCCAGGAAGCGCTTGCGCTTGCCGGTGCGCCGCGCCGCCCGGGAAACCGGCCGGCGGGACGTTTCCCCTCGCGCGGCACGATCCGTGGGGCTGCGTTCGCCCCGGGGTGGGCGTGGCCGGTAATCGAGCGACTGTTGCGGCATCCTTTTCTCCTCTATCGCGACCAGGGCACGATCTTCCCTGAAGCGTTCCGTGTCCTTTCATCTTACCATACCTAGAAGCGGCAAACAAGTCCGGGGTCTGGACAAACGGCCGGCCGCTTGGGGACGGCGATGTGCTTTCGCCTGCATGGGATTGCGGACAGGGGGGCACCTTCCCTACGCAGAGATACGCCTTTCCCACGTCCGTGCCCAGAGCGGCCCTCCGGAAAAGTACCAAAAGCTGCTCCTTTTTTCACCCACTGTTGACAGATCCGGGCAAAGGTAATAGAATCCGTTGGGCCAGATGAAAGGGGGAACGGTGTCCGAAGGGAAGGGCGCGCTTCTGCGTAGGATGCGGGACATGCCGCCGAGCGAGCTGCCACGAGAGCGGCTCTGCTCTCTGGGTGCCTCTGCGCTCTCCGATGCCGAGCTGCTGGCGATCCTCCTGCGTACGGGGGCTCCCGGGCACACAGCGCTCGATCTTGCGCGCGACCTCTTGATGCGGTACGGAGGGCTGGAAGGGCTGTTACGGGCGAGCCCGGGAGAGCTCGCCCACGAGCGGGGGATAGGCCTTGCGAAGGCCGCGCAGGTCAAGGCCGCGCTGGAGCTGGGCCGGCGTCTACTGCTGGTTTCGCCGGGGGAAAGGACCGTCATCCGCACGCCGGACGATGCGGCACGCCTCTTGAGGGCAGAGATGGGGTACCTAGAGCAGGAGCAGGTGCGCGCGCTCCTGCTGGACGCCCGGCACCATCTCCTCCGGCAGGTGCTCGTGTACCAGGGAAGCACCCGTTCCGCGGTGGTGCGCATCGGCGAGCTGTTCCGCGAAGCAGTACGGGAAAACGCGTCAGCGCTCATTGTCGCCCACAACCACCCTTCGGGGGACCCCACCCCGAGCCCCGAAGACATCGCCCTGACACGGGAGATTGTGCACGCCGGCACATTGCTGGGGATCGACCTTCTGGACCACCTGGTCATCGCCCGCCAGCGCTACGTCTCCCTGCGCGAAAGGCGGCTGGGGTTCGATGGATAGGGTTCCTCAGCGCTCCCGCCGATGCACGAGGACATTCCCTTCCATGGAGTAGACGCGACCCTTCCAGGGGATACCGGGCCCGAAATGGGCCTGCCAGATCGAGTAAAAGACCAGCCCAATGGCCACCAGCATCATCAACCCGTGCAGGAAGCACGGCCAGCGGTCCATCTTCAGCCGGCGGGCCACCAACAGTCTTCCCACCCAGGGGAGCACGATCTGTACGACCGGCCATCCCCAGGAAGCGCGATCCCAGTGTCCCTCACGTAAGGCGAGGTAGAGCAGGACGTAGGGTCCGATGAAGAGCAGAAAATTGACCCCCACTAGGCCCAGCAGCCCGACGAGAAAGAAGTCAAAGGCCGCGTAGGCGCTCTTTGCGAGCCCACGCCATATCTCCCCCAGGTTGTGGTACAGGCGGACGGAGAGCACGCGCACACCGTTCAGGAGCACCAGCCGCCCGCCGTGCTGCTTCACCAGGCGGCCCAGGGCCATGTCCTCGGTGATCTCTTGGCGCACAGCCCGATGCCCGCCGATCGCCCGGTAGAACGAGGCACGGAAGAGGAGGAACGGCCCGAAAGCCATCGAGAAGAGCGGTTCCGAGCTGCGCGAAACCAGGCCCAGCGGCAGCAGAAAGAGCGGGAAGAAGGCGATGAGCGGCAGTATCACCTTTTCCCAGAAGCTGCCGGCAGCCAGATAGGGGATGTAGGTGAGCAGGTCTGCCCGCTCCTGGAAGGCCGCTCGAATGGACGCGGAAACCGAGCTCGGGGCGTGCACCGTATCGGCATCTGTGAAAAGCAGCCATTCCCCGCGCGCCTCCCGGGAGAGCTGGTGGCACGCGAAAGCCTTTCCGTGCCATCCGACCTGCAGAGGTTGTCCCGACAGCAGCCGCACGCGAGGGTCCTTCGCCGCGATCTCTTGCACGATCTCGCTTGTCCGGTCGCCCGAGTTGTCATCGAGGACGAGGATCTCCAGGCGCGGGTAATCCTGCCGCAGCAGCGATTCCAGGCAGCGGCCGATGTTCTGCTCCTCGTTCCGCGCAGGAACGAGCACCGACACCAGGGGAAGCGGCTCGGGCAGAGGGCCGGTGTGGGGCGGCTCCCGGAAAAGGCGGAGGTTGTTCAGCAGGTTCAGCAGCATCAGGAGCAGGAGAAGGGTAATCGCCAGTTGATAGAGCAGCATGGCCTCTCCTTTGCTTCAGGCAAGGATCCCTCAGGCATGCTCCGCCGCTGCCGGTGGGTCTGGGGATTCTCGGGGCTCGGTTTCCTCCGGCGTCTCCTCGCGGTAGAACCCCGGCCGCGCACCGTCGCGCCAGCCGGCACGTGCCCAGACGCGGCGTTCATGTGGGGCATCGAGCCATTTCTTCAGGGCCAGGCAGAGGAAAAGCCCGCCCGCATAAAACACCATGGGCCAGGGGTAACCGAACAGCCGCGGCAGGATGAGCATCGTCGCCACTCCCACAACGATGCTCTTGTTAAAATCCCGCAGGAAGAGCTGCGAAAGGCCGAAAAGGGCCAGACCGCCGACCGCCGCCTCCGGCATCCAGGCCATGACCACACCGATCGTCGAGGCCACGCCCTTTCCCCCCCGGAAGCGGAGAAACACCGGGAATCCATGGCCGACGATCGCCGCCGGGCCGGCAAGGAACGCCGCCGCAGGGCTGACATGCAGCACATCGCGCGTGAACATCACCGCGCCCATCCCCTTCATCCCGTCCAGGAGCGAAACGATCGTCCCCCAGGAAGGTCCGACGACGTGCCAGACGTTCCGCCCGCCCACGTTCCCTTCGCCCACCTCGCGGATGTCCAGGCCGGTACGACGCCGCGTGATCAGGTAGGCAAACGGGATCGACCCGAGAAGGTACGCGAACAACACCGCTAGCAGATCCCTCAACCCCACGGCCGCCTCCTTGCGCGCCCTGCCGGGCCGTCCCGCGCCCTGTCGCCATATCCCGTCATTTGCGCAGCAGGCGCCGAACCGCCCAGAAAAGCGCACCGACCACAAGCCCGCTACCGACCGCGATCGCCGCTATTTGCTCCGGGATCAGCGGCTGACGCACGACGATCCCGCTGGGGGGAACATAGCGTTGCATCGAGGCCCACAGCCGGAAAAAGTCGCGCATCGCGCGAAAGATCACGCGGAAGCTTCCACCCGACTGCTTCCCGACCAACCGGGGATAGTGGTGCACCCCCACCTCGGTCAGCGAAGCGCCGGCCTTACGGGCCTTGGCAAGCATCTCCGTGTTGATCAGGGCACCGCCGAAGGTGAGATCCATACCGCGCAACAGGTCCCCACGGAACACCTTGAACGCACAGTCGATGTCGCGCAGGCGAATGCCGAAAAAGACCCGCACGGCGAGGTTAAAGATCGCGGCATACAGCAGACGAAGCCAGGGATCGCGCCGGACGATCCGGTATCCCGCCACGATGTCGTAAGTGCCGATGTAAGGGAGAAAGCGCTCCAGGTCGGCGATATCGAACTGGCGATCGGCATCCATGAACATCACATAGTCGCCGCGGGTGTGGGCAAAGCCGGTGGTCAGCGCATCCCCATAACCTCGGTTCACCGCATGGTGCAGCGCTACGACCCGCGTGTCTTCCGCCGCCAGCCGATCGATGATCTGCGGGGTCGCATCCCAACTGCCGTCGTCTACCACGATGACCTCGAACTCGCGCACAAGTCCGGGGAGGACCGTCAGGCAGGACCGCACGACCTCCTCGATGTTCGCCTCCTCGTTGTGTGCGGGCAGGACGACGGAAAGCATCGCATCCAGCACCCTGTACCTCCTTATGGTCAGGGCTTCCACTGGGTGTACTGCGCGATGTAGGCCTTGACCGCCTTGTAGGCCGGCCGCGGCTCCCATGCGGCGTTCAGGAGGCCGAAGGCGGCCTTTTCGTCGCTCGGCGGCGTGATCGGGGCAAAGTTCAGGTTCCAGATGAACATCGCCCCCAACCAGGGCTGGTAGACCGTGCGCCCCATCTCGAGCGCCTGCACGAGGTAGTCGGCCTGCTGCTGGGCCGTGTTGTCCGCCGCGTACTCGTACCCCTGGGCCGGCGTATCGGTGATCCCCTCGATGGACGCCCAGCCGAACTCTGTGATCCAGATCTGCTTATCCCCGTCGCCGTTCGCCTCCATGACGGCCCGGATGTTTTCGACGTGGCGGAAATAGTGCGTTGGGTGATCCAGCCAGTTCGGATACGGCCCAGGCTTTTCGGGCCAGAGCGTGTCCGGAGGGTTGTGGGTTCCCGCCACATGTACCGCCAGCACGTCGAAGTAGTTGCGCACTTCGCCGCCGTTATAGGCATATGCCGCTTGGAGGTACTTGATGTCGGGGATCGAGACGGCGGGGTCGTCCCAGCCGGTGGGGGTCAGGGGGCCGAAGAGCACAAAGGCATAGGGGTCTACCTGCTTGATGCGGGTATAGGCGACCTTCAGCAGTTCCACATACCGCCCCGCTCCCTGCACATAGCCGTCGTTCTCCACCGCATAGTTCTGCTCGTTCCAGATCTCGTAGGCCTGGATCTTGCCCTGATAGCGCGTGGCCATGGCGGCAAGAAAGTCGCCCAGATCGTTCGGGTCAGCCGGCATCCCGTATCCGCCCGTCTCCGTGGCCCAGGCGGGCGAGCGCACGATGCTCACGAGGAGCTTCCGGTTGTGGCGCCCCACAGCCGCAACGACGTTGTCCAACTCGTCCCAGATGTACTCCCCCTTGGCCGCCTCGATGTCGCGCCAGCTCACCTGCTGGCGAACCCACTCGGCTCCGAGATCGTCCACAAAGCCCATCACCTGGTCATAGTCCATGTAGTACAGGTGGACATCGATCCCGAAGGAAAAGTACGGCGTCTTCATGGGGAAGGTCGGATCCGGTAACGGCGTGGCCGTCGGAGGCGGAGTCGGGGTGGGTGCCTCCGTGGGCGAAGCGGGGGGAAGAGGCGTCTGGGTCGGGGCACCCGGCGTACTGGGCGGCTGCCCACAAGATGCCAGCAAACCCACCGCCAGCAACAGGCTCAACGGCACCAACCAGGTCCTGCAATGCGGTTTCATCCCAACCTCCTTGGTCCAGTTGCTTTTCCCGCTACTTGGGCATCCGCACGAGTGCCTCGTAGGCCGGCCGCGGCGTGCCGTCCGGGCGAATCACGCCGAAGGGCGTCTTTTCGTCCCAGGGAGGGAACTCCTGACCGAAGTTCAGGTTCCACAGGAACATCGCGCCGAGCCAGGGCTGGTACTCGGTGCGCCCCTTCTCGAACGCGCGCACGATGTATGCAGCTTGCTCCTGCTCCGAGTTCTGGTAGGCGTACTCGTAGCCGGGCGCCGCCCGGTCGGTCACGTTCTCGGTCGAAGCCCACCCGAACTCGGTCACCCAGATCTTCTTGTCCCCCATGCCGCACGCCTCGACCACCGATCGAATCTTCTCTAGGTGGCGAAAATAGTGGCTGGTATGGTCCGTCCACCCGTCCGGGCCGGGATTCTCCGGCCAGAGGGTATCGGGCGGGTTGTTCGCTCCTGCCACGTGGACACCCAGTACGTCGAAATAGTTCCGGATGATCCCTCCCTGGTATTCCAGCATCTGACGCAAGTACGTCAGATCGTCGATCGCGATGTAGGGGTTGTTCACGCCCGTCGGAGTTAGCGGACCGCACACAACGATCGCCCCCGGATCTGCCTGCTTGATCCGAGTGTAGGCCGTTTTCAGCAGCTCCACGTAGCGCCCGGGGCCGGCCACGTAGCCAGCGTTCTCGATGGCATAGTTCTGCTCGTTCCAGATCTCATAGGCCATTCCCTTCCCCTTGTACCGCGAGGCCATCACGGCGAGGAAATCGCCCAGGTCGGCTGGGTTGTCCGGCATGCCGTGGCCACCGTCAGCCCTGGCCCACGATGGCGACCAGACGACGCTGAACATTACCCGAATGCCACGCCGGGATGCCGCGTCGACGATCTGGTCCAGAAATCCCCAGTTGTACGCCCCTTTGGCCGGCTCGATGTCCGCCCAGTGCACCTGCTGGCGGACCCAGCCGAACCCCGCCCGCTGCACCAGGTCGAGCACACGGGCCATATTCGTCCCGGTGAAATGCACGTCGAAGCCGTAGGCCATCCCCGTTCCCTGGGGCGGCGGTGGCGTGGGTGGGGCAGGAGAGGGAGCGATCGGGTGAGAGGCGAGATATTCGGAACCGAGCAGCCCCAGCAGCACCTCGTAGGGCGTTCCGGCCAGTTCGGGATGGTACTCGAACCGGTTGCGCTCGAAGTACTGCACGAGATAGGTCTGCCCGTCCGTGGGACTCACCTCGTAGAAGGGCTCCGAGATCGGGTAGCCGAAAATCGGAAGGCCGCCGTGGCGTTGCCAGTAGGACAGGAAGCGGCCCGAAAGAGAGTGCCCGCCGTAGTAGGGGAAGTAGAGCCTTCCCGGCGTATCGTAGTAGGGCGGAGGTGCGGGGTCGAACCAGCGACCTTGGGTCACAATCACACCCAGAAGCCGGAGCAACACCTGATACCGTGTCCCGGCATATTCCGGATGGTATTCGAAAATGGCACGCTCGAAGTACTGCGTGAGGTAGGCATTGCCATCCGTGCTGACATCCATGAATTCGTCCGTAATCGGGTAGCCGAAAATGTACAGGCCACCGTACCGCTCCCAGTAGTCCAAGAAGACCCCCGACACCGTGTGTCCAGTCTCCGGGAAATACCGGGAGCGAGCGGAACCGGGCGCCGCAGCGGCTGGCGCGGCAGCCAGGCTTGCGAGCACAACGACGGCTAGCAACACCCAGGATGCGGAACGCCGGACCGCCATCGAATGAACCTCCTTGTGCTTTACGTTCGTAGGAGCGCGGAACGAATCGCCGGGCATTATAGCACGCCCTCGGCCGTGCGGCAAATCGCTGACCGGCCGGCAAAGCAAATCATCCCGCGAGTTCGCCCGGCGCGTCACCCTCCTGGCCGGCTAGAGAGCCCTGCACAGGCTCCGGCCAGGGCTCCCGAACCGCCAGGCCCAGTGCCTCCCGGGCTTCGGCCACGACAAAGAAGGAGCCCGTCACGCAGACGAATCCTTCCGCCCCCGCTTCCTCCCGGGCCAGGCGGAGGGCTTCGGCGACAGGCCTCGCGGGGACGGCTGCGACGCCTTCTGCCCGCACGAGTTCCGCGAGCTTCCGCTCGTCCACCGCACGGTGGTGCACCGCGCGAGTCGTCACGACCCAATCGGCCAGCGGCACGAGCGGCCGCAGCAGGCCCTGGAGGTCCTTATCCGCTGAGGCCCCCAGCACAAGGATGCAGGGGCGGCGCGCGAGGAAGCCTTCTTCCGCCAGCGCTACGGCCAGGGCTTGCGCCGCCGCCGGATTGTGCGCGCCGTCCACCACCGTGAGTGGCTGGCCGGCGACGATCTCCAGCCGGCCCGGCCAATGGACATCCCGCAGCCCCTCGCGCACGGCATCCTCCGGGATGCGCCACCCCTGGGTACGCAGGAGCTCCACCGCGAGCAGCGCGAGCCGGGCGTTCTCCTGCTGATACCGGCCGGCGAGCCCCAGCGGCCCTACCGGACCGTCCCCCACCCAATACACGGTTGCCCCCACGCTGCGGCTGTGCCGCAGCAGCACCGCGTTCGCTTCCGGCG
>JBMFPK010000013.1:0-17764 GCA_049969155.1 Chloroflexia bacterium
AGCCCGGAGCGCACGACCTCTTCCACCACCGCCTCCGGGGTCATCTGGGTCAGCGCCCGATACAGCGCCCGGTAGGCACCGGCGGCCACGGCTTCCTCCAGCGACTCGGGCGCGATGTGTCCCACATTGCGCAGGAGGGCCCGGTCCCGATCGGGCACCTCGATGCCGAGGATCTCGTCCCGAAGCGGCGGCGGAGGCTGCGGGCCGCCCAACAGGATGTCCCGGGCGTTCTCGTGGGTCAAATGGTGGCAGATCCCACCTGGGTGGTAGGCCACGGGTCCACTCGCGCAGTGGCCGATGCAGCTCGTGCGGCGCACGGGAATCCCCGCCTCGTCGAGGGCCTTCCACACTTCAGCAGATCCCTGGGCGTGACAGGGTCCGTCGTCGCAGAGAGATATGGACGGCGGCGGCTTTTCGCCGACACACCAGAGGGCGTAGAACGAAGCGATGCCGAACACTTCGGAAAGCGGCCGGCCGAAGTGCTGGGCCGCAGCCTCGATCGCCGGCCGAGGCAGGCAACCGAGCGCGCGGTTCAGACGATCCAGCGCGTCGGGGAGAGTATCTCGTCTGGGGGGAACCTGCGCGAGGATGTCCCGGATCGTCGGCTCCAGGGCAGGATCTGGACGGCTCATGACAACCTCCTGGCACGGTCGGCGGGCCTTGCCCGGCAGGAACAACCGATCCCACGGCTCCGTTCCCACAAGCCGCCCATCTCCTTGCCGCTGCAGAGCAAATCCCTTGCGGAACTATGGGCCCTGCAGCGACGCGACGGCGCCTGGGATTATAGCACGCGGCTAGCGGTGCGTCAAAAAACCGGGGCCGTCCCGTGGCTCTCCATCCGTATCGTCGTGACGGGTGGCAATGCGCTGTGCGACTTCTTCCCGGAGCGAGCCGTGTTGCGGTCCCCCGGCGGTGTCGTCATCACCGGCCTACGGGATCACCTTGAAGTACACGATCGACTGGTGATGCGACGACGTTCCTTCAAAGACCCAGAAGTAGAGCCCGGGTGCGAGGTCCAGATCATCCGGCACAAACTGCAGGTCGTCTGCTCGCCCCTGCGGGCCGATGTCGTAGGTGCGATAGGTACCCGCGATGACGCCGTTCACGTCGTTGATCCAGAACCCGATCCGTTCGTGGGGGGCAAATCCCCAGATATCGATGGAGAAGGTCGTGCTGCTGTGTCCACACTTCGGCGTGATCGAGCCATCGATGTCCCCTGGGATGCCGGCACACGGGTCCGGCGGCTTCGTAGGCGTAGGCGGCTGCGTTGGGGCGGCCGGCTTCTCGGTCGGCTCGGCGGTGGGTATGGGCGTGTAGGTGGGGAGTGGGGTGTAGGTCGGAAGCGGGGTATAGGTCGGCATGGGCGATGGTGTCGGCGAAGGAGGCGGCGTGGACGTCGGGAACGGCGTGTAGGTGGGGAGCGGCGTATAGGTGGGAAACGGAGTGGCTGTGGGCGCAGACTGGAGGACTCCCCCACATCCGGCCAGGCAGAACACCAGCAGCCCCAGGCCGTAAACAAGATACCAGCGCGTCTTCATCGCTTTTTCTCCCGTCGGTCACTGCCGGATCGGGCATACGCCCAGGCGGCCCGGTCCGCGATCCTCATCGTCTGGATAGGTCCTTTTCACACCTCCTGCAACGGGCCAGTTTCCCGCAGGCCGCCGGAGCGATCTTGGAGCACTCGTACCGTCGGGGTCACAGAAGCAGATGCCGTACAACCTCTTCCCAGGTGATCCCGGCTACGCGAGCACTCCCGGCTTCCCCTAGTTGCCTGGCGAGGCTTTCGTCCGAGGCGAGCAGTTCCAGGTTTGCCGCGATCTCTTCGGGCTGAGGGGCGGAGATCAATCCCGTCCGCCTGTGCTCCACGAACTCCAGCACTCCTCCTGCGTCGGCCGTGGTGACGACCGGCTTGGCCGCGTGGAACGCCTCGACGGTCGCAAAGCCATAGTCCTCGTCCACCGGGGCGTAGTAGACGGCGCGAGCCCCGGCGTACAGCGAAACCAGTTCTGCCTCTTCCACATAGCCAGCGAAGGTGACCCGCTCCGCAATGCCCAGCCGATGCGCGAGCGCTTCCAGTCCCCTGCGTTCCGGTCCCTGCCCGGCAATAATGCACCGAAGCGGGGCCTTTACGTGCTGGAGTGCTTCCAGGAGGAGGTGTACGCGCTTGGCACGGTCGAGCCGCCCGATGTAGAGCACATAGTCGCCGTAAGGACCCGGATGGAGCTGGTCCCGGTAGAGCGAAGGAGGGTAAAGAGGTGTGCTTCGGAGCCCGTTGTAGTAAGCGAGCCGTCGCGACACATTCCGGGAGATCGTGAAAATCCGGCGGGCCTCTCCCAGGCAGCGTCGGTCGATGCGCTGGATGATCTGCCGCACCTCGCGGTCCTCTTCCCGGTAGGTAAAGTCGCTGTAGGGCGTACCGTACCAGTCGTACGCCTGGCGGTGCTGATGCACGAGCCATACGACCTTGCGGGGATGGCGCACCACGTACGAGGGGAATTTGGTACAGATGACCTGATCGACGGCCGAGCCGTTGACGCGTGCGATCTCCAGGAGCCGCCAGGCCAGGCAGCTCTTGACGATCTCCCGCTTGTCCGGGCCCCAGGTGAAGGGGAGCTGTACCACTTCGGCCTGGTGCCCGTGCTCGTGGAGCGCTCTCACGAGGCCGGCGACCAGCAACTCAGCGCCGCCGCGGGTGAACGGCACCTGTACGGCGCAGACGAGCACCCGCTTAGGGGACATCGTCGCCTTCCTCCTGCCGGAGGCCTTGCTCCAGGGCTTCCAACCGTTGTTCCAAGGAGGCGATGTCCTCCCGGAGCCAGTCGCAGGCGGCCGAAAGCAGGCGCAGCGTGCGCTCGGTTGCCGCGTTGAAGGCGTTCTGCTGCCCCACGATGGGGTTGATGTACCAGCGCAGTGCCAAGCGGATCGATCGCTGCAGGAAAGCGAACAGAGCCTGGATCGGTGTCCTCCACACGATCGGCCAGTGGGCACTCACGCCCTGATGGGCCCGCACCTCTTCTAGGCTGCGGGCGAGTTCCAGGCGGTCGTACCCGATCTCGAGGTCGTGAGCGCTGGACTCCTTCCGGGACGTGCGGAGCAATCGAACCTGGCGGCGAATCTCTTCTACGGTGGCCAAGATATCCACCTTTTCCGCATCGCTGGGGCGATCCGTCATACTGCCTCCTGGAGAGATCGTCGAGGAATGGTGCATCGGATGACCCGGGGTAGCTGCGGCTCTCACTATAACGCAGCCTCCCGGAAAAGTCAATCCGGCACGAGCCGGCAGTACAGCGCCTCCACCTGTGCGACGACGACCGGAGCGGACAGACGTTCCTCGGCCAGCCGTCGGGCTCCGGCGCCCAGCCGGCGACGCTCCTCAGGTACCTTCAGCAGCGCAACCAGTCGCCTTGCAAACGGTTCCGCAGCTGCCGGGACCAACGCGGCGTCCACGCCGTCGGTGAAAAGCTCGGTGGTGCCGCCGGTGGCCATCGCCAGGATCGGCGCACCGCAGGCACAGGCTTCCAGCAGCACGCGGCTCAGGGGCTCTTCCCAGCGCGAGGGAAAGAGGAGCAATTCCGTGCGCTTGAGCAACCGCAGGATCCGATCGTGGTCCGCCCAGCGCAGGAAGCGGGCCGGCCAGCCGATATCTGCAAGGCCGCGCTCAAGGTACTCTCGTAGGGAACCATCACCGCCGACGCACAGAGCTGGTCGCTCCGTTTCCCCAAGCCTTTCGGCCGCCCTCCGGAGCGCTGTAAGAAGTTCCCGGACGCCCTTGTTCGGCTCCAGTTTCCCCACAAAGAGGATGAAAGGGACCTCGGCTTCGGGCTCCGGGGCGGAGGCGATGCGGTCCACTTCCTCCAGGTCGACGAGGTTCGGGATCACATGGAGGCGGGACGCGCGGACGATGTCCCCAAGCTGTCGCGCGACGAAACGGCTGACGGCGATCACCGCGTCGGCCTCGGCGAGGGCCTTCGCTTTGCGCGCCACGTTGCTGCGGATGTACGGGTAGGCGGGGAGAACAGCCGAAGTTCCGAAACAGCGCACGGCTGCGCGCAGGCTACATCGCGTGCAGCTCGTACCATCCCCGGAAAGGCCGGTTGCGCGATAGCACAGCGGCCAGTAGTCCCGTACCGTGGCGACGACCGGGATACCGAGGCGTCGGCCGGCCCGCACGGCCGCGGGAACCGTCTGGCTGTGCTGGGCGTGGAGGATCTGGAACCCGTCCGCACGGGTTTTTTCCACGAGCCAGTCGGCCAGCCGGGGCCAGAGGCGCTCGTTGCGGAAAAGGTTACGCAGGAAGGGAATACGCGGCGCCCAGTAGGGGAATTCGTGCACCCGAAGTCCCCCATACTCCCGTTCTCGAGGATGGCCTACCCCCTCCCGAAGCACCACCACTTCCACGATGTGGCCGCGCTGGGCCAGTGCCCGCGCGAGGTAGTAACTGCTCCAGCCGGCACCGCCGCAGCGGGGCGGGAAAACGTCACTTGCCAGGAGCACGCGCACGACGGACCCTCGGCGATGTTCAGATCTCCACGTACTCCTTCTTGACGAGCGCTTCTTCCGGGATGCGAAACAGAGCGAGCAGCTCACCGATCAGGCGGACCTTGTTCTCCGCGTCCGCCCGGGACCAGGTGCGGCTCTTGATCTCCAGGAACGAGCCCAAAGGCGGTTGCACGAGCGTGTCCAGATTCAGCGCGAAATGCTGTCCCTTGTAGCTGATGTGCACCCGCCGCCGCCGCTTCTCGATCTCGCGGATCTCGTCCGGGCGGAAGTATTCCCGGTAGAAGCGCAGGGAGCGATCGGCCACCGCGGTATACCGGGCGCGCGACAGGATGGCCGCGTTGGGGTACTCCTCGCGCTTGGTGGGCGAGGTGAGCGTCAGGGTGTAGGTCGGGTGCATCCGGCCGTTCTCGTCCAGAAGGTTGTCCTCCCGATAGCGCAGGCGGCCCTTGCGCTCGTCGTGGAAAAGGAAGTAGGTGTCGTACTGGAGCCGCTCGCTGCGCCGCCGCTCCGTGAGCTGGGGCAGCGCTAGCAGCTGTTCCAGGGTCGTGTATTCGGGGACGCGCGCCTTGACCTGCACCTCGAAGATTTCCTCTTGCTCCACACCCCCGATCGCGAGGATCTTGTCCAAGAGGTTCTCTTCTCGGGCGACCACAAACCGACCGATCTCATCGGCCATTTCCTGAGCGCGTTCGGCGATCTCTTCGAAGGAGACGGTGGTCAGCAACCCATCGCGGAGGAGGAAACGGCCGTCCACGAGCACGTGTCGGACATCTGCCGGGCAAGCGGTGTAGACGAGCTGCGAGTAGATATTCTCCTCGGCGACCCGGTAGCGCGGGACCGAATGCGGCTGGCGCAGGTCGATCACTGCGATATCGGCGCGTTTGCCCGGTTCCAGAGACCCGATCTCCCGGTCCAGCCCCAGGGCCCTTGCCCCGCCAATGGTCGCCATCGCGAGGGCCTGACGTGCCGGGAGGGCCGTCGGGTCGCCCGAGCTCACCTTGGCCAGGAAGGATGCCAGCCGCATCTCTTCGAACATATCCAGGTCGTTGTTGCTCGCGCAGCCGTCCGTCCCCAGGCCCAGGACGACGCCAGCGCGGAGGAAGCGCGGATACGGGGCGATGCCGCTGGCCAGCTTCAAGTTGCTGCTCGGGTTGGAGATCACCCCGACCCCCGCGTCCTGCAGGATCGCGATATCCCCATCGTCCACGTGGACGCAGTGTGCGGCGACGACCCGCGGGCCGGAGAAGAGCCCGACGGCGCGGCACCAGGCGACCGGGGAAAGGCCCATCTCCTCCAGCGATTCGCCGACCTCGTGGGCGGTCTCGGCCAGGTGGATGAGGACCGGGACCCCGTGCTCCTGGGCCATCGTCCGCACCTCGCTGAGGATCTCGGGGGTCGTCGTGTAGGGGGCGTGCGGGCCCAGGGCCGGTGTGATGCGGGGATGTCCTTTCCAGCGCTCGATGAAACGGCGGGCGTAGGCGAGGCTCTCGTCGTAGCTGTTCGCATCCGGCGTGGGCAACTTGATGATCGTCTCTGCGCAGACGGCGCGCATCCCCACCTGGTCCACCACTGCGGCGACGGCATCCTCGAAGTAGTACATATCGGCGAACGTGGTCGTGCCGCCGCGGATCATCTCCGCGCAGGCCAGCAGGGTTCCCCAACGCACAAACGCCTCATCGACGAAGCGGCTCTCCACGGGCAGCATATACCCGAAAAGCCAGACGTCGAGCGGCAGGTCGTCGCGCAACCCGCGCAGGAGAGCCATCGCGGCGTGTCCGTGGCCGTTTACCAGGCCCGGGATCATCGCCATGCCGCTCGTGTCCACCGTATCCGTGGCCCAGTAGCGGCTCAGGATCTCGTCCTGTGGCCCCACGGCGACGATGCGCTCACCTTGGATCGCCACCGCACCGGGGTCATAGACGTGTCCCTGGGCGTCCATGGTCACGACGATGCCACCCACGAGGAGTCGATCGATCGTCTCTGGTCCTGCCATTCGGCCTCCCGGATGGTTCGAACACTCCCCTGTCCGAAATTGCAAGGAGCACGGGCTTTGCCGTATTATAGCCGGACTGTGGGCGGAAGGCAAACTGCGTTGACCTATCGATCGCCTGTGCTATAATGAAGCCGTATTCCGCACCTGCAGGAGGATGGCGATGCCGGTGTACGAGTACCGTTGCCCGCGTTGTCGGGGACGGTTCAGCGTGTTGGTCCTGCGCATGGACCAGGAAGTGCAACCGCAGTGTCCCCGTTGCCACACGACGGAGGTCCAGCGGCTCTTCTCGCGGTTTGCCAGTCCGCGCTCGGAGGAGGAGCAGATCGAATCGCTGGCGGACCCCTCGCTGCTTGCGGATGTCGATGAGAACGACCCGCGGAGCATTGCCCGGTGGGCACGCCGCATGCAGCGTACGCTTGGCGAGGACCTTGGGGAAGAGTTCGATGAGATGATCGAGGAGTTGGAATCGGGCCGCTGGCCGGAAGAAGAGGAAGAAGGAGCGGAGGGGGCAGGCGCTGCCGATGAGGACTTGGGGTGGGCGTGAGGATCTCACCCACAATACATCGAGGAGGTTTCATTGCCCATCTGGCCACGCAAGCGTGCGGATGCTGAAGCCAGTGTGGAGAAAACCCCGGGGCTGGAGGAGGGTCTGGCACGCACGCGTCAGGGTTTCCTCGTCCGTCTGACGCAGCTCTTCCGTCGCGGTCGCCTGGACGAGGAGGACTGGGAGGAGCTGGAGGCGCTCCTCATCCAGGCCGACGTGGGTGTGGAGACCACGCAGGCGTTGCTTGCCCGCCTTCGGGAGCGCGCGCGCCAGGAAAAGCTGAGCGACGGGATGGCGCTTCGGGAGGCGCTTTCGGAAGAGATGCGCAGCATTCTCCGTCAGGCGGAGCGGCCCGTGCGCCCACCGGAGCCCGGTGTACCGTATGTGATCCTCGTGGTGGGCGTGAACGGCGTCGGTAAGACGACCACCATTGCCAAGCTGGCCTACTTCCATCGGCGGCAGGGACGTACCGTGCTCCTGGCTGCGGCGGACACCTTCCGCGCGGCAGCGATCGAGCAGCTGCAGGTCTGGGGGGAACGTGCCGGAGTCCCCGTGCTGGCCCACCGCGCTGGGGGCGACCCTGCGGCCGTGGCGCACGATGCTGTAGCGGCTGCCTTGGCCCGTGGCATCGACGTGGTGATCGTGGACACAGCCGGCCGGCTGCACACCAAACATAACCTGATGGAAGAGCTGCGCAAAGTGCGCAGGGTGATCGAGCGGCAGCTTCCCGGCGCGCCCCAACAGGTGCTGTTGGTGCTGGACGCTACCACCGGGCAGAACGGGCTCGTGCAGGCCCGTGTCTTTACCGAGGCGGTGCAGGTCACCCACCTGGCACTTGCCAAGCTGGACGGCACGGCCAAAGGGGGGATTGCGTTCGCCGTGGTCCGGGAACTCGGGTTGCCCATCGCCTACGTGGGGACGGGCGAGCGGCTGGAAGATCTGGTCGAATTCGACGCAGAGCGCTTTGTTGCGGCTCTGCTGGGGTAGGCCCGGGCGAAAGATCGGAGGCGCCGGATGTCCTTTCTGTCCCGATGGTGGGTCGGCAGACCCCGAAGGTTCCCGATCGGCCGGATCGCTCTGATGCTGCTCCTCGTCGGGACGGCCGGGTGCTACCTGGCTTCCGGTGAGCGCACGGCGCTCGTTCCGGCGGATCCCTTCGGGCGTGGGGAGGTCTCGGGGCGCTTTGTGAGCGCCGACGGGGACACGGCACGCGAGATCCCGGTCGGCCCGGCGAGTGTCCTGGTGGCCGTAGAGCTGAGCGTGGAAGTGGAGCGCGGGGAGCTCACCTTGGAGCTGTTGTCGCCGGAGGGGAACCCGGTGGTTGCGGCAACGGCGCGCTACGGACGTCATGGACGCGCGAATGGTGTGGTGCTTACCGATGAAGCCGGCCGCCTCCACTACCGGCTGCTCGCTCGCGAAGCGGGCAACGGGGCCTATTCGATCCGTTATCGGTCCACTTGGCTTCCGACCCCTACCCCTACCCCTCCACCGACGCCCTGAGCGCGAACCGAGCCGCGAAGAGCCGGGCACAGGGTGCGAGGTTTTTTTCCCTTCTTGCACACCGTTTCGGGCTGTGGTAAGATGGGTTTACAGAACGGAATTTCCTCCCTTTCCGGGTGGACAGAGGATCATCGAGGAGGCGCTCATGACGACGATCGAGGAGATCACCGCGCGTGAGGTGCTCGATTCGCGAGGCAATCCCACCATAGAGGTCAGTGTGTACCTAGACGACGGCGCAGAAGGGCACGCCATTGTCCCGTCCGGGGCCTCCACCGGGGCGCACGAGGCGCTGGAGCTGCGGGACGGCGATCCGAAGCGTTACGGGGGCAAGGGGGTGCTGAAGGCGGTCGAGCACGTGAACGAGGAGATCGCGGAGGAGCTGCTGGGCTGGGACGCGCTCGATCAGGCGGGCCTGGATCAGTTCCTGATCGAACTGGACGGTACGCCGAACAAGTCGCGCCTAGGGGCCAACGCGACGTTGGGCGTCAGCCTGGCTGTGGCGCGAGCAGCGGCGAATGCCCTCCAGCTGCCCTTGTACCGATATCTAGGGGGCGTGGGCGCGCGGGTATTGCCGGTGCCTCTGATGAACATCCTCAACGGAGGCAAACATGCGGAGAATTCGACCGATCTCCAGGAGTTTATGATCGCGCCGGTGGGGGCACCGTCCTTCCGGGAGGCGCTCCGATGGGGGGCCGAGGTCTACCACGCGCTGCGGAAGGTGCTCAAGGAGAAGGGCTTGAACACGAACGTGGGGGATGAAGGGGGCTTTGCGCCGTCGTTGGGCTCGAACGAGGAAGCGGTAGCGCTCATCCTTCAGGCGATCGAGCGTGCAGGATACCGGTCGGGAGTGGACATCGTGCTCGCACTGGACCCCGCGGCGAGCGAGTTTTTCCACGAAGGCGTTTACGAGTTGAAGCGCGAAGGCCGCCGGCTCGACAGCGCGGGCATGGTTTCGTTCTATGAAGATTGGGTGGCGAGATACCCAATTGCCTCCATCGAAGACGGGCTTGCGGAGGACGACTGGGAGGGATGGCAGCTCCTGCAGAAGCGGCTGGGGAGCCGCCTGCAGCTGGTGGGCGATGACCTGCTGGTCACCCATGTCGAGCGCATCCGGAGAGCGATCCAGGAAAAGGCATGCAACGCGCTTCTGTGCAAGGTCAACCAGATCGGGACATTGACCGAGGCCATCGAAGCCGTGCGCCTCGCCCAGAGCGCCGGGTGGCGGGTGATCATCTCACACCGCTCCGGGGAGACGGAGGACGCCTTCATCTCCGATCTGGCGGTTGCTTTGGGGGTCGGCCAGATCAAGGCCGGAGCGCCATGCCGGACGGACCGGGTGGCCAAGTACAACCGCCTGCTGCGGATCGAGGAAGAGCTCGGCGATGCAGCGCGCTACGCGGGTGCCGAGGCGCTGGCCGTTGTCGCCGGCTAGGGTAGCTTCGCGGACCGACATCCTCCGATGGCTCGTTCGGGTACGAATGGCGGCCCGAGGCACGGTTGAGATAGCGGGGGACGGCTGTCGCGGAGGCGATTTTGGGCCCGTCGCGGCCGGTCGGGGGCCGCTGTCAGGTCCTATGTGGGATCTAAGAGCGGGAGTCAGTCGCGGGCCGTTGCAGTGGGGAGAAAGGTATGTTATACTAGGGGATGTCGGAGCCGCAGATGGGGCTGTACCCTGGCCTTAAGGTGCCTGTCAGTGAGCAGCGGCACGCGGCCGGTGTTGCGCTACCCCGGAGTGTTCCATGTTCCTCCACCGTGGACCCGGAGATGGTGAGCAGGCGCAGGTGGCCCAGTGGCTCCACCGGCGGGGTTTGGCGGGGCTGGCCTATCTGTTCCTACAGAGCCTGCGCCCGCTGAACTTCCTGGGGAGCCAGGGATTGCTCTTCCTTCAGCCGTTGCTCCCCCTCGAGCGCTGGCGGGATGGGGCCGGTGCCATCGCCCGATGGCTTGAGGAACCGGAAGCACTGGAGGGATTCCTCGCGGCACTGGAAGGGGTCTTGAAGTCCGACGGCGCACGGCCGGGCAAGGAGGGTGTGTGATGCGCCTGAATTTCGGCGGTGCGACCTTGCCGGCACTGGTGCTTCTCCTGTTGGCCGGAACGTTGCTGCTAGGGCTATCCCTTTTGGAAACGCGGCGGAGGCGTCTGGCGGTCGGAGGGCGACCGGTGCGGGCGCTGGAAGGGCTGCGTTCCGCACTGCGCCGTGCTGCGGAGGCGGGGGAGACCGTCCACATCTCGCCGGGCGCGGGGACCCTCATCCCGGGAGGACGGGCGGCGGAAACGCTGGCCGGGCTGGAAGTGGCCGGTGGCGTTGCGGAAGAGGCCTTTTCCTTGGGTATCCCTGTCGTAGCCAGCACGAACGATGCGCTCGTCCACATCGCGACGAGCCGACTGCTGGAGAGTGCCCGGGAAAAGGCGGGGGCGCCGGTGGAGCTGGAAGCGCGCTGTCTATGGCTTTCCCAACAGGACCGGATGGCCTATGCGGTGGGGACGCTGGAGGTGCTCTCCTGGCCTGAGGTGCAGAGCAGCGTGCTCGTCGGATCTTTCGATACGGAGATGCTCCTGCTGCTCGACGCGGGTTCCCGCGAGACCCGCTTTCAGCTTCCGGGCGCAGCGTCCGCGGCGGGGGTTCCGTTCCTGCCGATTGCGGGGCGGGAATACCTGCTGGGGGAGGAAATCTATGTCGCAGGAGCTTGCCTGCAGCCGAGACCTGGCAGGCTCGCAGGGGTGGCTACACAGGACTTCATCCGGTTGGTGGTGATGTTCCTGATCGTGGCCGGCGTGCTGCTGGTCAGCTTGCGGGGACCGGTGGAGCTGCCGCGATCGCTTTTCTGGATGCCTTTCCCCTGAAGGAGGCACACCGGTGGTGCGGCGGATCGCAACCGTCGTCTTGCCCTGGCTCCTTGGGTCGGTGGTAGGCTTTCTGGTGCTGATCCACTTCTTCGTGGCGGTTCCAGGATTGTCCGGACTGCTGAACGGACTGGTGGAGTGGGCGACGATCATTGCGGCCTTTGCCGTCCTGGTGGGGGTAACCCATCTCGTTCTGTACCACGGGCGCCGTGCGCTGCGTCGAGAATGTGATTGGGGATATAGCGCGGTATTGCTCCTGGCGATGGCCGTGGTGCTCGTGCTGGGATTCCGTCCGGGGTCCTATGGCCCTGGGGATCCCTTGGTGGAATGGGTGTTCCGGTACATCCTGGAGCCCCTGGCAACGACATTTTTCTCCTTACTGGCTTTCTCGCTGGCCACCGGCATCGTACGGGCGTTGCGGCTCCGAAACGTCGAAACGATCCTCGTCACCGTCGCGGCCGTCATCGTTCTCTTGGGTCAGGCGCCGATCACCTCGTCCTGGGCCTTTCTACGCCCGGTTGCCCGGCTTCAGGAGTGGCTACTGCGCGTTCCCGCGGCTGCCGGGATGCGGGTGATTCTGATCGGGGCTGCGATCGGGGCGGTGACGGCAGGCATGCGGGTGCTCCTGGGCCTGGAGAGGCCCTACAGCGAGTAGGTAGAACCGGGTCGCGGTTTCCGGTGGGAGGACGGGGGCAGTGATCATCTGTCCGAACTGTCGTGCGTTGAATCCGGATACCTTCGCCTTCTGTGGCCGTTGCGGCAAGCCGCTTCGGGAGAAGAAGGAAGCGGAGAAGGAGCCCGAAGAGGTCCCGTCCTGGCTGAAAGAGCTCGGGGAAGGCCTGGTCGCAGGACCGGGCCCGACCCTCCAGGCCGGGGGGATGAGCGAACCGCCACCCTGGCTTGCGCAAGAGAAGCCGGCTCCAGAAGAGGGGGCCGCGGAGCTTCCGCCTTGGCTTGTGGAGGAAGCGCCGGGCGCGGAAGAAGCGCCGGCGGAGCTTCCGCCTTGGCTTGGGGAGGGAGCGCCGGGCGCGGAAGAAGCGCCGGCGGAGCTTCCGCCTTGGCTTGTGGAGGAAGCGCCGGTGGTGGAGGAGGGGGCGGGCGCAGAAGCGGGGCCGGCGGAGCTTCCGCCTTGGCTTGGGGAAGAGGGGCTGGTAGCGGAGGAAGCGCCTGAAGCTGCAGCGGCGTTCCCCGAAGAGCCCGGCCCGGAACGTGCGCCCTGGATCGAGGGGCTAGAGGCCGAACTGCCGGCCTGGTTGGGTGCGGCAGAGGGCGCACCGGAGGGGAAGGAAGCCTTTCCGGCGGAGGCAGCCCTACCCCAGACGGGAGCAGAGCCGCTACTCGCGTCCCTGCTCGAGGAGCTCGGGAGTGTTCCTCCTGCTGGGGAAGAGGAGGCGCCCGCGGTTCCCGAGGGTGAAGCCCCGCCGTCCGTCGAGGAACCGGTCGGGCTCGAAGCCCTCCTTGGGAAGGAAGGGACACTTCCTGAGTTGCGCGGCGAGGAAGAAGCCCTCGTCATCGAAGAAGCGCCGGTCGAGGGATTCCCCTTCGGCGAAGTGGAGCAGCCAGCCGTGTCGGCCGAGGGGGCGGAGCCTACTGCCGAAGCGGTTTCCCTGGAGATCCCGCCTGCGGAAGCGGTGTCTGCCCCGGGGCCGGAATTGCCGCCGCCCTCTTGTGCCGAGCCGAAGGTGGAAGCCGTACCCGAATGGGTGCATGCCCTGCAACCTCAGGAAGAAGGGCAGCAGATCGCTTTCCTCGAGGGGCTCGAGCTGCCGGAGTGGCTCCGTGTCGAAGAGAAGTATGTCGAGGAGGCACCGGCGGAGCCGACCTTCACCTGGCTGGAGCGTCTGGAGGAGGAAGCCGAACCGGTCGCGGTGGAGCATCTGGTGCGCCCACCCCTTCCGCCCCTCTCTCCTGCCCGGCGTCGTGCTGCCGATCTCTTTGGCGCGATTGTCGCCGCACCGGAGCCGGTCCCGAAGGCACGTCCTGCACCCGCGCCTTCGTTCCTGAAGCGTTTGCTCCGCTGGCTCGGCAGCCGGTGGCCTGCGCTTTTCTTGCTGTGTGCCCTTCTGGTCGGATGGGCGCTTCCGAGCTCACAGCCGGAGATCACCCAGCGGAGCTGGCCGGTCTTGGAGCGAATGGATCAGGTGCTGCGTGGGGCAGAGGGCGGGGACGCTCCGGTGGTCCTGGTCGCGTTCGATTGGGATGTGCACCGCATTGGAGAGATGTACCCGCTGGCCACCACCCTTATGCGCCATTTGCTCCGGCCACTCGACCCGCAGAAGGACCCCCGTAAGCGGCCGGCAGTCGTAGCCGTGAGCACGACATTCCAGGGAGGATATGTCGCTCAGGAAGTGTGGGAGACGATGCGCGCCGCCTCGGGGTACGAGGGGGTCGAGTATGGCACCGATTTCCTGAACCTCTCGATGCGCCCGGGCGGTGAAAGTGCCCTGCGTCTGTTGGCGTCTCAGCCGATCACTCGGACCTTTCCGGTCGACCACCTGTTCGGCCAGCCGGCCGATTATTATCTGTTGGGGAAACGCTTGAAGAGCCTCTCTGAGGTCAACCTGCTTGTCATAATGGCAGGGGAAGAAGAGCGGGCAGTGGCCTGGCTGGAGCAGGTTCGCAGCCGTCACCCGGACTTGCCCTGCATCCTGCTGGTGCCGGCAGAACTGCGACCGGTGCTCGAGCCCTATCTGCAGGCCCGCGGGATCGCTCCGGACGGCGCGCTTTGGGGACTCGCGGCTGCGCTGGAGTACGAGGACTGGCTGGGCCGGCTTTCGGGGATCGTAGTCCACCGGGACCTGCCGCTCGAGAAGCGGTTGAACCTCCTCGCGGTGGCCCAACTGAGCCTAGTTGCTCTCGTGGTCCTGGGCAACCTGTTGCCGTCGGGCAGGGACGGGATGGATTCCAAAGGCACCTAGAAAGGACTGGCCGATGGATTGGGCGCAGATCGCGGGTATGTGGATTGCGGCATTGCTCACCCTCGCTGTCTACAGTGTTCTGGTTGGCCGCAACCCACTTTTTCGTCTGGCTCAATACCTCTTCCTCGGCACCGCGCTCGGCTATGCTGTACTGGTCGTGCTGAACCGCTTCCTGATCCCCACGGTCCAGCGGGTGATCGCCCCGCAGCAAGGGGTAGACCCGGTCTCCAGAGGGATGACCCTGCTGGGCCTGCTTTGGGGGGTGCTGCTTGCGGCCTGGTTGTTCCGCCCGATCCGCTGGCTTGCGTCGTGGCCGCTGGCTGTGGCCTTCGGTGTCGGCTCGGCCCTGGCCGTGGGTGGGGCCCTGATGGGCACGTTGATCCCTCAGGTGGGGGCGACGATCCTTCCCCTGCGCGGCGCGGGCGCGGTAGACAACTTGATCGTGGTGCTCGTGGTCCTCCTGGGTCTGGCAAGCCTGTTCTGGACCGTCCGCCGGGAAGGGAAGCCTGGAAAGGCGCTCGGTGGCATCGCGCGGGTGGGTCGCTGGGCGCTGCTTGTCGCTTTGGGCGCTTTTCTGGGGGCGCGGGCCATTTCGCTGCTCAATGCGGTCGTGGAGCGGCTGCACTTTCTGGGACAGTGGCTCGGAACCTTGCTGCCTTGAGGAGGGCTGCCCATGCAGGCAGAGCTGGATGTGCGAGCAGTGCTGATCGCGGACTGCGGGATGGAGCATACCCGGGTGACGCTCGTGGACCTCGTGGGCACGGATACCTATCGCATGGTGGCGCAGGAGGTTGTTCCGAGCACGGCAGAGCCGCCGCTGTCGGATGTCACCATCGCCGTCCGGGAGGCGATCGCCGAGCTGGAGCGCACGACCGGCCGCAGTCTGCTCATGGAGGGGCGGCTCCGGATCCCGCAGGGCCGTGATGGGCAGGGGGTGGATGCTTTCGTCGCGACCTGCAGTGCGGCCGGCT
The DNA here is from genome assembly GCA_049969155.1 of Chloroflexia bacterium. Lineage (GTDB taxonomy): Bacteria > Chloroflexota > Chloroflexia > DTKN01 > DTKN01 > DAOTVY01. Next base: position 15,272 of record JBMFPK010000013.1, read on the forward strand.
CCCTTCCCGTGCTCATCCTGGCCGTAACAGGGGATATCAGCGCGCAGAGCGCCCGGCGTGCTGTGGAAACGCTCTATGCCGTGCCTTTCCGCACGGTCACCACGGACCAGGTGTTCCGGGAGAACCCACTAGAGGCAAAGGCGGGGCAACTCGAGGTAAGTTCCTGGTGGCACGCCCTGGAGCAGCTCGTGCCTGGCTGCGTGCTGTTGGTGGGCGGCGTGGACGGGGGAAACGTGAACCCGGTCCGTGTCCTGGCGCGCGCACTGGCAGAAGCGCTGCCTGCACGTTCTGCGCGGTGGGAGCAGGAAACCGGTGGAACCGCGCTTCCCGTGGTCTATGCAGGAAACCGTCGGGCACGGGAGATCCTCCAGGAAGAGCTGGGCGATCGCGCGCAGATCCACGTCGCAGAGAATGTGCGTCCGCGACTTCGAGAGGAGCAGCTCCTTCCCGCGAACGAGGCATTGACCCATCTCTACGAGGAATTGTGCCTCCGCAAGATGGCGGGCTACGAGGGGCTTCAGGCCTGGTCCCAGGTGCCGGTGCAGTTTCCGTACATGGGCCTTCAGTTGGCTGCGCGGTTCCTAGCGGCGCATCATCAGCGGCATGTGCTGGTGGTCGACGTAGGGAGCGGCGCCACGGTGGCCGTGGGGGCGCAAGGTGATCGGTGTGCGCGGGTAGTGCTCGGGCATTTCGGTCTGGGCTATGGGATTGGGCGGCTCCTTGCGGAGCGGGCAGCCGGTGTGGACCGGTGGCTGCCTTTTCCGATTTCGGAGGCGGAGATCCGCGAGTGGTTGCTGAACCAGGCGTTACGGCCGTGTACCTTGCCGGACACACTGCAGGACCTGCTGCTACAGCAGGCGGCCGCGCGGGAAGCGGTGGCTGCGGTGAGTGAGCGATTACGGGAGCAGTTGCCGGAGAGCTACGAAATGGTCGTGGGCAGTGGCGGTGGAATTGTTCGTGCTCCGCGTCTCACCCAGGCCGCGTTGCTGCTTTTGGACGGCCTGCAGCCGCGGGGGGACAACCCTACCGGGTTCGTGGACCTCTATCTGGATCGTTTCTGCCTGCTGCCTTCGGTGGGTGCACTGGCGACGGTGCAACCCGATGCGGCTGCCTGTGTCCTCCTGCAGGACGGGCTGTACCACCTGGGGCCGTGTCTGATCCCTCTGGGCCGTGGCAGGGAAGGGACGGTGGCGCTGGAGCTCGAGATCGAGTTTGTGAACGGGATGCGCCGGCAGATCGAGGTTCGCTGGGGTGAGGTGATCACGGTGCCCTCGTACTGGGGAAACGAGGTCCACCTGACCGTGCAGCCCGCCCGTGGCGTGTCTGTGGGGCGTGGCCATCGGGGTGAGCGGTTGACCACGCACGATGGGGAGCGCATCCGTTGTGGAGCGCTGGGGCTCATCGTCGACGCACGCGGCCGGCCTCTGGCGTTGCCGTCCGATGCCGCGATCCGCCGGAAGTACCTCCGGCAGTGGTTCGAGCAGTTTCAGGCATATACCCGCGAGGAGATGGAAAGCCTGAACCGGCAATCTCCTGCGCGGGAACCTGAGCCGTCAGGGGAGGAGTGAGCTGTGGTCGCGCAGTCGTCTGCCTTTCAACCGACCGTAAACCCTCTGACCCGCATCACCCGGAGACGCGAATTGCCCTACGCGGGGGAGATTCTGGTTCGGGCGGGCCAACGGGTAGAACCGGATGACGTGATCGGCCGCACCCTTGTGCCCGCGCGGGGGCAGCGCTTCCCGGTGGCCAGGATGCTCGGAATTCGCCCGGACGAGCTGGCTCGCTCCTTGACGCTGGAAGATGGGAGCGATGTCCAGGTAGGCCAGGTGGTCGTGGAAGCTCGTCGTGGCCGGCCACGCGTCTGGCGGGCTCCTATCGCCGGAACCCTTTCCGCTGCGGAAGTCGAGCGCGGCTATTTGGTCATCGTCCCGCCGGCGGAACCGCTGGAGTTGCTTGCGCACCTGCGGGGTTTCGTGGTGAGTGTCGAACCGTACCGTGCGGCGGTGGTCCAGACGGTGGGAGCTGTGGTGTTCGGCGCATTTGGCTTAGGCGGGCTGCAACACGGGGTCATGCGCGTGGTGGCGACGGCTCCAGGAGACGACCTGACCCCCGAAATGTTGGACGAGCGCTTTGCTTTCTGCATCCTGATCGGCGGCGCCACGGTGTCGGCGGAGGTACTCGCCCGCGCCGTCGAGCTGCAGGTGCGCGGAATCATCACCGGGAGCATCCGTGAGGATGCGCTGGCGAGATTCCTCGGGTATTCCGATGTGAGCCGCTGGCAGATCGGGGTTGTGGACTGGACTTTTCCGCCGGACGGAGCACGGCGGAGCTTTCCGCTCACGCTGATCGTGACCGAAGGGTTTGGTCGTTACCCGATGTGTCGGCGGACGTTTGAACTGCTGGCTTCCCACGATGGCGCCGTGGTCTCGGTGGACGGGCGGACCCGTCTTCACGGCCCGGCGATGTGTCGCCCGGAGGTCATCGTGCCGTTGC
>JBMFPK010000014.1:0-17587 GCA_049969155.1 Chloroflexia bacterium
CATCATGACCACGTCGGCAACCGTTACCGGAAAGCGCCAATCGATCTCTTCCCGCTGGGGTACGTAGGCGACGCAGTCCTGGTGGCTCCCGAGGGGCCGGCCGTGGATCAGAATCCGACCCTGCCGCAACGGCACGAGGCCCACAAGCGCGCGGAAGAGCGTCGACTTGCCCGCACCGTTGGGGCCCACCACAGCAACCTGCGCCCCGTGGGGGATCTGCAAGGTGATGTCACAAAGTACCGGCTCGTCCTCGTAGGCGACGCTGACCCCCTCCAGCTCCAGACGGGCCGGTTCCAGGGTTCCCGCCATATGCTTACTCCTGCAGCGCCTCGACGATGACGCGCACATCGTAGCGCATCATCGCGATGTACGTCGGGGCCGGTCCGTCCGGTGCGCTCAGCGAATGGGTGTACAGTTGCGTCACCACGGCGACGCCCGCTTCTGCCGCGACCTGCTGTGCCAGCGCAGGACTGGCCCCCGTTTCCAGGAAGATCGCCCGCACGCCTGCGCTCCGGATCTTTTCCACCAGTCCTGCCAGCTCCTGCGCCGAGGGGGAGGCCTCCTCGCTCAGGCCCGGCAGGACGGTGCCCACGATGCGGAACCCGTAGCGCTCGGCAAAATACCCCAAACTCTCGTGGTTGGTCACCAGCAGCCGTCGCTCCGGCGGGATGGATGCCACCTGCTTGCGGATCCAGTCATCCAGCGCGCGCAGCTGCCCGATATAGGTTTCCGCATTCCGGGAATACACCTCCGATCCCTCGGGGTCAATCTGGGTGAAGGCATCCCGGATATTCTCCACATACCGCACGACCCGAAGCGGGTCCAACCAGAAATGAGGGTCCTGCCGGCCCCCAAAAGATGCCTCCCCGGCCTGAGGCGTCCTCCCGGGCACCCCGACCGACGCCTCCACGACCCGCGCATGCCCGCCCGCGTCGCGCAGGAGCGATTCGAGGAAGCTTTCCAGGCCGGCCCCGTTCACGATGAGGAGGTCGCTTTCGGCTACCCGGGCGATGTCGCGGGGCGTTGGCTCGTAGGCGTGGGGCTCCGCCCCCACCGGGAGCAATGCCTCTACCGTCAATCGGTCGCCGGCCACGTTCTGCGCAATGTCTGCGAGAAAGGTCTCGACGGCGATCACGCGCAGCCGCGACCCGGACCGTACAGGCCGCGAACCGCACGACACGGCGGCCAAACAGGCGAACACCAGGAAGAGAAAACGGGCACCGCGCATCGCCCCCCCTCCTGGAACCTCAAGCGGCTCCCCGGTTAGCCACGATCTCCAGCACCGCTTCGGCGAGCGCCTCACCCTGCCGCTCCAAGGCGACCATCTGCTCACGGAACTGTTCCGCAAGAGTCCCGTCCTGGAGATCCGCAGCGTTCACGCGGACGTTGTGCACCGCTCCCTGCACGGCCGCACGCCCCATAGCAGCAGCAACCGCCGCATCCGTGAGGGCGTTCTCGTTTCCTACAGCCGCGAGACGGGTGAGGAATTCGAGCACCTTCACCGTCCGTTCCGCCGTGACCAGCGGCACGCGGGCCGCCTCCCGGGTCGCTTCCTCCAGCGCTTGTTGGCGCGCCTCCGCCTGCTCGGGCGTCTTCTTGGGCAGACGGCGTGCCTCCAAGATGCGCTCATAGGCTGCCGCGTCCCGCACGACGAGTTCCAGCAGCTCCTCCTGCAGGCGCGCCAGGCTGCCTTCGATCTCGCGCACCTCTTCGGCCACACCCGCATAGCGCTTCTTGCCGAGTGTCAGGTTCGCCACCATCCGGCCAAGTGCCGCAGCGAGCGCACCGGCGAGGGCGGCGACGGAACCTCCGCCTGGCGCTGGGGTACCCGCAGCAACAAGCGAGAGGAATTCCCGGGGAACGGCAAAGGGTAACCCGGCCTCGCTTTCCTCCAGCCGCAAGCGGTTCTCCAGGATCTGTCCGGGCTGGAGACGGTGCAGCTGCAGCGCGTGCCGCGCCGCATCCAGCAGCGCTTCGCCCGGAACCAACCCCACGATCTCACTTTCCAGCACCGGGACGCCGTAACGGCTCGCTTCATCCCGGATCAGCGCCATCACCCGGTGGATCGGCGTGTGACGGTAGTCCGTCAAGTTCATCGAAACTTGCACCTGACCCGGGCGGTCCACCGCCACCCCGAGCGCCTTGACGTAGCGCAGCCCGCCGCTCGAGTAGCGCACCGCCCGCGCGATCGCCTGCGCGATCGCCACATCAGGTGTGCCGAGATAGACATTGTAGGCGATCAGGAACGGTCGGGCACCAACAGCGGTTGCACCGGCCGAACCAATCGCGGCCGGTCCGTAGTCCGGCGCGCGGTCAGGGTTCGTCGCGATCTCCTCGGCCAGCCCTTCATACTCGCCCCGACGGATGTAGGCGAGGTCGCGATGTTCCGGGCGGGTCGCCGCCTCCTCATAAAGGTAGACCGGGATGCCGAGCTCGCGCCCGATCCGTTCCCCGACGCGCCGCGCAAGCTCCACGCACTCCTCCATCGTCACCCCGCGCAGCGGCACAAAGGGGATGACGTCGGCGGCACCGATGCGGGGATGGGCACCCCGGTGGGTGCGCATATCGATAAGCAGCGCGGCCTCCTGCGCGCCACGGAACGCGGCCTCGGCCACAGCTTCTGGCGGTCCAACGAAGGTGACCACCGTCCGGTTGTGATCCGGGTCCATTTCGACATCCAGCAACCGCACCCCGGGCACGGCACGGATACGGTCACAGATCTGCTCGACCACCTCCGCGCGCCGTCCTTCGCTAAAGTTCGGTACGCATTCTACCAACCGCTCCATCTTGCCTCCGTTGCAGGAACACGTCGCGGTCCACGATCTCCGACCCGTTCCGTAGCGCGAACTGCGCCTTGCTTTTCCCTCCAGGTCGGAGCGGCCCTGCTCGCAAGGAGAGGTCGGCGCGGAGCAGACCGGACATCGGAACTTCCCCCTCTCGCCGAATCGGGCCACCGCGCGTCCAGGTTGCCCCATTATACTTGCGTTCCGAGGGCCTGGCAAGCGCGTTTGACGAAGGGGACGGCCGATGGTACAATGCCCCCGAAAACTCCGCTGGATGAGGGTATCGTGCCTCGTCCGCGCGCTTCCCGGGTGTGCGCTATGGCCGTTTTGCGCGTCGTCCTGGCGTCGAATTCGCCCCGTCGCCAGGAATACCTGGCCTGGCTAGGTGTGCCGTTCGAGGTGCGCGTCGTCCCGGTAGACGAGGCCGCCCAGGAGGGAGAATCCCCGGAAGCGATGGGGGAACGGCTGGCACGCGCCAAGGCCGAAGCCGTCCCCTGCGCTCCCGACGAGATCGTGCTAGCGGCCGACACCCTGGTCGTGCTGGGGCACGAGGTGCTCGGCAAGCCGGCCGACGCCGATGAGGCTCTCCGGATGCTCCTCGCCCTCCGGGGCCGGCAGCACGAGGTGCTGACCGCCGTCGCCTTCCGCACCCGCAGCGAGCTCGAAGTACAGGTGGTGAAGGCCCGGGTGTGGATGCGTTCCTATACCCCCGCGGAAGTCGAGGCGTACATCGCCTCGGGCCAGCCATTCGACAAGGCAGGAGCCTACGGCATCCAGGATGAACCGTTTTCGCCGGTCTCACGCGTCGAAGGCTGCGGCTTGACCGTGGTCGGATTCCCCCTGTGCCACATCGCCCAGGGGCTGTTACGGCGGGGAATCCCGGTGCCTCGCCAGCCGGTCGATCTTTGTCGGCTGTCCTTCGACATCCGGCAGTGTCCCGTTGCCCTGTTCGGATAGCGGCGCGTGTGATTCAAGCAAGAGCAAGGAGGTCTCGATGTCGCCCACAGAAACCGTGCTTTCGTCGGTCGGCAAAAAAGTCACGATCTCCTGGGATCGACCCACCGTGATCGTGGGGGAACGGATCAACCCGACCGGACGGAAGAAACTCGCGGAGGCGCTGCGTGCGGGGGACATGTCGATCGTCGCCCGGGAAGTCGTCGCCCAGATCGAGGCCGGAGCCGATGTGATCGACATCAACGTCGGGGCAGCGGGAGTGGACGAGGTGCGCATCCTGCCTCTGGCCGTAGAGACGGCTATGGAGACCGCCGATGTCCCGCTCGCCATCGATACGAACAACCCCGACGCCCTGGAAGCAGCGCTGAAGGTGTACCGCGGCAAAGCCCTGGTGAACTCGGTGAACGGGGAGGAACGCTCCCTGTCCCGTGTCCTTCCCCTCGTCAAGGAGTACGGCGCGGCAGTGATCGGGCTCACGATGGACGAGAACGGCATCCCCAACGATCCGGAGCAGCGGCTGAGGATCGCCGAACGGATCGTCGAACGTGCGGAGCGGACGGGGATTCCCCGGGAAGACGTTCTGATCGACTGTCTGGCCCTGACCGTGGGTGCGGACTCGAAGGCCGGACGCGTGACGCTGGAGGCGATCCGGCTGGTCGCGCGCGAATTGGGGGTCAACCAGGCGCTCGGGGCGAGCAACGTCTCCTACGGGCTTCCGGATCGGGACATCGTCAACGCCGCCTTCCTCGCGATGACGATCGCGAGCGGCGTCACTTGCCCGATCGTCGATGCGGCGAAGGTGCGCCCTCTCATCCTGGCGGTAGACCTGCTGCTGGGGCGCGACGATTATGCGATGCGCTACCTGCGGGACTACCGGCGTCGACAGAAGGCAGCCGGGGCCAGCGCCACGCCTTGAGCACTCCGGTGCGCCGACCCGGTGCTTGTGGCCGTTCGCGCAGGAGGCAAGGATGGCCCGCAAGATCGTGAGCCAGTATGCCGTTTTCCACCAGCTCGGCGGCAAGACCGCGGTCGTCCTTTACTACCAGCAGGGGGAGCCGGATACCCTCCCTAACCTCGACCTACGGGAAGCCGCGTTTGTGATCGACCTCCTGCGGAACGAGAAACCGATCTCGTACGACCCCGAAACGGGACAGCTTTCGACCTACTCTCCCGAACCAACCGGTGAAGGGGAGTAGGTCGAAGGCACCCACGGCGGCTGTTGCGAAAGGAGCACCTGTGGTCGAGGGAGCGGCTGCATCCCAGGGGGAGCCGACGTTGAACGACGTCCTCCGGGCACGGGAGGCGGTCGGACGGCTGGCGCGGCGCACCCCCCTGCTTCGCTTTTCCCCCTTGGACGAGCGGATCGGAAGGGCCGTCTACCTGAAGCTGGAAAACCTGCAAGAAACCGGGTCCTTCAAGGTGCGCGGTGCAGCGAACCGGATCGCCGCGCTTTCCCCCGAAGAGCGCGCACGCGGGGTGGTCACCGTATCCACCGGCAACCACGCGCGGGCGGTCGCCTGGGTGGCATGCCGGTTCGGCATCCCGGCGACCGTCTGCATGTCCCGGCGCGTGCCCCCCGGCAAGGTACAGGCTGTCCGTGCTCTCGGGGCCGAGGTCCGGCTCGTGGGAGAGAGCTACGATGAAGCCGCGCTGGAGTGCGCGCGCTTGGAACGGGAGCAGGGCCTGACCTACATCCCACCCTTCGACGATCCGTGGGTGATCGCCGGTCAGGGAACGATCGGGCTCGAGATTCTGGACGATTCGCCGGAGATCGACACCGCCGTGGTGCCGCTCTCTGGGGGCGGTTTGATCTCCGGCATCGCGCTGGCGCTGAAGAGCGTCCGGCCAGAGGTCCGGGTGATCGGTGTTTCGCAGGACCGGGCTCCAGTGATGGCCTGCAGCCTGAAGGCCGGCCGGCCGATCGAGCTCCCCGAGGAGGAAACGCTCGCCGATGCCCTGGCCGGAGGGATCGGCCTGCACAACCGCTATACCTTCCGGCTCGTCCAGCGCTTGGTCGACGATGTCGTGCTGGTATCCGAAGAGGAGATCGCTGCCGCGATCGTCTTCGCCCTGCAAGCGCTGCACCTGGTGGTGGAGGGCGGCGGAGCCGTCGGCCTCGCTGCGCTGCTTCAGGGGCGGATCTGCCCGCTCGGCCGGCACATCGCCGTGGTCCTGAGCGGTGGGAATATCGATCTGGAACGGCTCCAGGAAATCATCGCCCAGCACGGGCCATCCAGAGGGGGTGTCCGATGAACGTCCTCGTGGTCACGGAAAAAGAGCTGCGGCAGTGTGTGGGACTCGACCGAGAGCTCATCCGGGCCATCGAAGAGGCCTTTTCCGCCTTGGCCCGGGGCGAGGCCAGCGTCCCACCCGTTCTCTCGCTCCTGATCCCCGAGCACCAGGGAGAAGTGGACGTCAAGACGGCCTACATCCGCGGATGGGAACAGTTTGCGATCAAGATTGCCTCGGGATTCTTCGAGAACTACCGGCTGGGGCTGCCGACGGGGAGCGGGATGATGGTCGTCTTCTCCGCGCGTACCGGGATGCCCGAAGCGGTTCTCCTGGACAATGCCTACCTGACCGACGTGCGCACAGGGGCCGCAGGCGCCGTGGCCGCCGACCACCTCGCGCGCAGCCAGGTCAGGACCGTGGGCATGATCGGCTCGGGCACCCAGGCCCGGTATCAGTTGCTGGCTCTGAGACAGGTGCGCGATTTCCAACGCGTCCTCGTCTACAGCCGGAACCCCGAGCGGGTACAGCGGTACATTCAGGAAGTCGGGCCCCGTCTAGGGGTGGAGGTCGTGGCCGCCCCAAGCGCGGAAGCGGTGGTGCGCGAAAGCGAGATCGTGGTGACCACGACTCCCTCCCACACCCCCTACCTCAGGCCGGAGTGGCTCCATGCGGGACTGCACATCACCGCGATGGGCTCGGACACGGAGGAAAAGCAGGAGCTCTACCCCGAGGTGCTGGCACGGGCCGACCTGCTCGTCTGCGACAGCCGCGCACAGTGCGCACGCCTGGGCGAACTCCACCATGCACTCCAGGCCGGGATCCTGGGTCCCGACGCCGAGGTTGTCGAGTTGGGGGAGATCACCTCCGGGAGGCGGCCTGGCCGCACCGACGATGAGCAGATCACGGTCTGCGACCTCACGGGGGTGGGCGTGCAAGACACGGCCATCGCAGTGCTCGCGGTGCGCCGTGCGGCGGAACAGGGACTCGGGGTGACCATTGCGCTCTGACGAGAAAGGAGGCTTAGCCATGGCTGGTTTCCAATACTTCGAAATGGAACGGATGATGTCCAAGTGGGAGAACGTCGTGGACTATAACCTTTCGGAAAGCGGCGTGCACCCACTCACCGTGCGCGAACTCGTCCAGGACCCGGCAGTGCAACAGGAACTCCTGGACACGTCGCTGAACTACCCACAGGCGAACGGCCTCCCGCTGCTTCGGGAGCGGATCGCCGCCCTCTACCCGGGAGCGACGGCGGATAACGTGCTCGTGACGGTCGGCTGTGCGGAAGCCAACCTGATCTCCCTGCTCACGGTGCTCCAGCCGGGAGACGAGATGGTCCTGATGCTCCCGAACTATATGCAGATCTGGGGTATCGCCCACAACTTCGGCTTCCGGCTCAAGGCGTTCCACCTGCGGGAGGAGAAGGGCTGGGCACCTGACCTGGACGAGCTGGAGGCGGCCGTTACGGATCGCACCAAACTGATCGCCCTGTGCAACCCAAACAATCCGACCGGTTACATCCTCACCCAGTCCGAAATGGACGCGATCGTGGAAATCGCTGCCCGTGTGGGCGCCTGGATCCTCGCCGACGAGGTCTACAGCGGCACCGAGCGGCTCACCGACGTCCAAACGCCCTCCTTCTGGGGGCGCTACGACCGCGTGCTCGCCCACAATAGCATGAGCAAGGCCTACGGCCTCCCCGGGCTGCGCATCGGCTGGGTCGTAGGGCCGGCCGATACCGTAGACGAGATCTGGGCGCGGCACGAGTACACCACGATCAGCGGCGGCATGCTGGACAACAAACTGGCCGCGATCGCGCTGTCCCCCGAGGTTCGGCCCCGGCTGATCCAGCGCGCGCGGGACTATATCCGGCGGGGCTTTCCCATCCTGGACGGTTGGCTGGAAAGCCACGAAGGGGTCTTCTCGCTTGTGCCGCCCCAGGCTGCCGCGATCGCCTTCCCGCGCTATCATCTCCCGATCAACTCGACCGAGTTGGTGCAGCGCCTGTTGCGCGAGAAGAGCGTGTTCATCGTCCCGGGGGACCATTTCGGCATGGATGGGTACCTGCGGATCAGCTTCGGCCTTCCACCGGACTACCTCCGCGCCGGTCTGGACCGCATCCACGAGCTGATCGTCGCCCTCCAGGGGTAGGAAAGAACCCCGTCGCTCGGAGGCAAACGATGGGATCGGCCGATCTGGAACGACGCTGCATCGACACGATCCGCTTCCTTGCGGCGGACATGGTGCAGCAAGCCAAGTCAGGGCACCCCGGGCTGCCTCTGGGTGCCGCCGCCATGGCCTACGTGCTCTGGAAGCGGCACCTGCGCCACAACCCGGCCGATCCGCAGTGGCCCAACCGCGATCGTTTCGTGCTCTCCGCCGGCCACGGCTCCGCCCTACTCTACGCCCTGCTCCATCTGACGGGCTACGATCTGCCGCTCGAAGAGCTGCGGGCCTTCCGCCAGTGGGGAAGCCGCACACCCGGACACCCCGAAGCCCACCACACCCCCGGCGTGGAGATGACCACAGGGCCGCTCGGCCAGGGGCTCAGCCACGCCGTGGGCATGGCGATCGCAGAGGCCCATCTCGCCGCGCGCTTTAACCGACCCGCTTTCCCGCTGTTCGACCACTACACCTACGTGCTGGCCAGCGACGGCGACCTGATGGAGGGAGTCTCCGCAGAGGCGTGCGCGCTGGCCGGCCATCTTCGCCTAGGGAAGCTGATCGTCCTCTACGACGACAACCGGGTGTCACTTGCGGGGTCCACCTCCCTGACCTTCACGGAGGATGTCGCCGCACGCTTCCGCGCTTACGGCTGGCAGGTGCTGGAGGTTCCCGACGGCTACGACCTCGAGGCTGTGAACGCTGCCCTGCGGCAAGCGAAGGCAGATCCGACCCGCCCTTCCCTGCTGATGGTGCGCACGGTGCTGGGGTACGGTGCGCCACACAAGCAGGGGACTTTCCACGCCCACGGTGCACCGCTCGGGGAGGAAGAACTGCGCGCGGCCAAGGAAGCGGCCGGCTGGCCCACGGAACCGCCGTTCTACATCCCCGCCGAGGTGAAGGAGCGGATGCGGGAAGCGGTGACCCGGGGAGCAGAGGACCAGACCTGCTGGGAGCGACTCCGATCCCGGTATGCCAGCGCCTATCCGGAGCTGGCCTGGGAACTGGAACGGCGGATGCGCCGGGAACTCCCGCACGGGTGGGAAGAAGGGCTTCCCTCCTTCGAGCCAACGCAGGGACCGATGCCCACACGGCGGGCCTCCGAAGTGGTGCTCCAGGAACTGGGAAAGCGGCTCCCGGAACTCATGGGAGGCTCGGCAGATCTGAACCCTTCCACGCTTAGCTGGCTCAAGGGCGAGGGCGATTTCCAGGCTCCTGCACATCAACCGGAGGACCGGCAGGGAGCCGTTGGAGGACCCTGGGGCTACGAAGGCCGCAACCTCCACTTCGGCGTCCGGGAACACGCGATGGGAGCCATCGCCGGCGGCCTGGCCCTGCACGGAGGCATCCTGCCCTATACGGCGACCTTCCTCGTCTTTTCCGACTATATGCGCCCGCCGGTGCGCCTGGCGGCGCTCCAGGGGCTGCAGGTGATCTACCTCTTCACCCACGACAGCATCGGCGTCGGGGAAGACGGACCGACGCACCAGCCGGTGGAACAGCTGATGGGATTGCGCACCGTCCCCGGGCTGGACGTCATTCGGCCGGCCGACGCGAACGAAACGGTAGAAGCCTGGCGCGCTGCCCTGCGCCGAACGGACGGCCCTACGGCCATCGTGCTCACGCGCCAGCCTGTACCCATCCTGGACCGCAGGGAATGCGCTGCGGCGAGCGGTTTGCTGCGCGGCGGCTACGTGCTGTGGCAGGCCAGCGACGGACTCCCAGAGGTGATCTTGATCGCCACCGGCTCCGAGGTCGCGTTGGCCCTGGCTGCGGGGCGACAACTGGTCCGCCAGGGCATCCGGGCCAGGGTCGTCTCGCTGCCCTGCTGGGAACTGTTCGAACGCCAGCCCGTGGAGTACCGCGAGAGCGTCCTGCCGCCTTCCGTGCGGGCCCGCGTTTCCATCGAGGCCGGGGTGCGCCTCGGATGGGAACGTTATGTCGGGTTCGAGGGCGAGTCCATCGGGGTCGACCGCTTCGGGGCGAGCGCTCCGGCGGAAGTCCTTTACGAACGCTACGGCCTGACGGTCGAGGCCATCGTACGCGCCGCCCAAAAGGTGCGAGAGCGCCTGAAGTAGGCGCTCTAGGAACGGGGGGATTCGCTGGCGAATACCCGGATCGCCGCTGTTCCGGGAAGGGGGCATTTGTACTCGCAGATCCCACAGCCGATGCAGCGCTGTTCCACGACGTGGGGACGCTGCAGGCGCACCCGGCGGCCGTCTTCCTGCTCCATTTCCACTTCTTCCAGCACCACGGCCTTCTCCGGTACGGGGCACATCTCCTCGCAGACGATGCACGGTTGGCCGGCAGCCCACGGGAGGCAACGGTCGCGGTCGATCGAAGCGCGGCCAAGTACTTGCTGCCGCTTCTCCTCCAGGGAAAGTGGCGGGATCGCCTCCACAGGGCAAGCCTGGCCACAGGCGTTACACGAGTAGGCACAGTAACCGAGGCGAAAGATCAACACGGGTGTCCAGAGCCCCTCCCAGCCGGATTCCCCCAGCGCCGGCTGGATCGCTCCCGTCGGGCAGGCACGGCTACAGGCTCCGCAGCGCAGGCAGCTGGAAAGGAGCCGATCTTCCCGCACCCCCGGTGGGCGGATCGGGATCGAGAGGCGGCTGCGTACGCGACGCTCTACCCGCAGCAGCGCTACGCCGAGGAGCGTTGCGCCCAGCGTCAGCAGGAATTCCCTGCGGCCCGGGTCGTACGGGTGCCGGTGTGCCGGCCGAATATGCACGGGAAACCCGACGGCCCGCTGCGGACACACGCTCAGGCACTCCAGGCATACCGTGCATTCGGCCGGGTCGCTTCCATAGCCCTCCTCCCGGTGCACCGTGCCGGTAGGACACACACGCGCGCACGCATCGCACGCGTTACAGCGCGCGCTCACCTCCCGACGCACGAGGCCGATCCTGCTGAGCAGCCCCAGCAGCCCGCCCAGAGGGCACAGGTAACAGCACCAGAAGCGCGGCGCAGCCGCATTCAGCGCAAGCAGCGCGACCAGCAAGCCCGCGTACACGATTCCAGCGCGGAAATCGACCGGGGTAGCAGCAAACAGCCACGGGCGCACCCATCTGTCCACGGCGGACACGAACACTCGAAGCACAGGCACCCCGTAAAGTGCCCGTTCTGACGCTGTGATCGCTTGCTCGAACGCAGGCCACACACCTGCCGCAAGGGCCCGAAGCAGAATGGTAAGCGGGTCCAACACAAGGAGCGTCAGGTTAGAGCACAGCGCGGCAACGAGGATCGCGCCCAGCAGCAGGTACTTCACCCGGCGCCACGAATCGGGCACACGTGAGGCCCGCCGCAAGCGAAACGAGCACAGATCCAGCACGGTGCCCAGCGGGCAGAGCCACCCACACCAGACGCGACCCACGGCCAGCGTGAGCACAACCACCAGCAAAGCCAGGGCAGAGCTGCGCAGCAACGAACGCGCGGCGAGGAGGTGGGCAGCCATCGCGAGGGGATCCAGCCGCATCGGGAGATCGACCAGGGCAGCGGGAAGTTCGATGCCCCGCAAACGGACGAACAGGGAGAGAAACGCAAGCAACGAAAGGTACTGGGCGGCGCGGCGCGCCCACACCCAGTACCGAGGAAGGCGGAAGCGACCCCGCTTGGGGACAGATTCCCTGGTCAAGAGAATCACCTTCGTAGAGCCCGACAGGCTAGACGAGCGCGATACGCAGCTTTTCCAGATCGCTTCGCCCCAGGCCCATAGCGACGCCGGCCCGGACGTAGTCCAGGTCCTCTGGACGCAGGCCGAAAAGGGTCGCTGCATACGAGTCGGCCGCGACGATGTCGGGGCTGGCGATGACGGTATCCAGGCGGCGTACGTCGGCCAGGTCGCCGCCCGTCGGCCCGTTGGCTACAAGGACACGGATCGCGTCCACGACGGTCAGGGCCGGGCGGATGTAGCCGGCCAGGTCTGCAAGACGTTGGCCTAGGTTGCGATGGAGCGGCGGCCGGTCCCAGATCGTCCCCATCAGGTTCTTCATCCCCAGTGTCAACCGTGCCAGGCTGTGATGCTTGGCAATCGGGACGTTGATCAGCACATCGGCTCTCAGGATCTCGTCGTAGATCGCGCAGCGGGTCAGGTCGCGCGCGCCGGGCAGTTTCACCTCCACGAACTTGAAGGGGGCCATCACCTCCATCTCTCCCCCTGCCGCTTCGACCTGCTCCCGGATGCCGCTCACCACGTAAGCGTCCTCCGGGGTACCGCCGAACGGGTGGTCCATCACCCGTACGCGGCGGGCTCCGGCCTCCAAACACATCCGCACCAGCGCTCCCACGAGCCAGGGGTTGGTCGTCGCCGCGTACTCGTAGCTGTGGTAGGCCACACAGATGTTGGGTTTGATGATCACATCCTGGCCCGGGCGCACAAAGCGCCCCATCCCTCCGAGCGCCTCGAGGGCCCGACGGATCAGATCCTCGGGTTCCCCACCCTTCGCGACAACCAGATCCGGGATCGCGGGCATAGGCTCCGTTGCGACAGGTGAAAGCGATAGGTCCCGTCCTGGCGTAACAGGAACCCCCGAAGGAACTGGGAGTGTCGGCATCGGCTCAGGGGAGGAAGCGGGCGGCAAAGGGCGCAGACCGCAGGACCGGAGCAACGCCTCCCCGGTAGCCAGCCCGAGTCCGACCCCGAGCCATCGCAAGAAACTCCTTCGCGAAATCCCATCCATCATCGCACCCCTTAATGCTCATGCGCCGGCCTCGTCCTCGAAGCACGGGCCCGCTGAAACGTTACTCCGCCTCCTCATCACCCGCTAGGCGGAAAACCCGCCGATACACCTCGCGCAGGTGGCGCAGGCTCACGTGCGTGTAGCGCTCCGTGGTCGTGAGGCGCGCATGCCCGAGCAGTTCCTGCACGATACGCAGGTCGGCACCCCCCTCCAGCAGGTGCGTAGCGAACGTGTGACGCAAGGTATGCGGCGTGACGTCTCCTTCCAACCCGGCCAGGCGTGCATAGGCCGACACCAGGGCGCGCACGCTGCGGTCGCTCAGCCGCCCGCCCAGACGGTTCAGGAAGAGGGCTCTGCAGGATGGATCGCGCGCCAGGTGCGGCCGGCCGTACCGGATATAGGCACGCAAAGCCCTGAAGGCCGGGAGCCCCGCCAGGGCCAGGCGCATCCGCCCCCCCTTGCCCACGACCCGGACCTCGTGTCTTCCCCAGTCGATGACGTCCAGGTCGATGCGCACGAGCTCTCCCACGCGCAGGCCGCTAGCGTACAGCAGTTCCAGGATCGCCCGATCCCGCAGCCCCCGAGGCGTCCGGACATCCGGCGCAGAGAGGAGGGCCACCGTCTCGTCGACGCTCAGGGCACGCGGCAGGCGACGAGGCTGCTTGGGAGTTCCGAGCCCGCGCAAAGGGTGCGAATCGACGACCCCTTCACGTACCAGGAAGGCGTAGAAACTCCGCAGGGCAGCCAGCTTCCGCGCGATGGTCGCCGGGGCCAGGTGGGCATCCTGGAGCCGGCGGAGATAGGAACGCCCTGTGAGGCGATCCACCTGCTCCGGGGCAAAGCCTTGCTCTGCCAAGAAGGCCCCGAATGCCTCCAGGTCCGACCGGTAGGCATCGATGGTGTGCGGAGAGTACCCTTTTTCGACCTCTAGGGAAATCAGGAACCGTCGCAGCAGTTCGGAAAATCGCCCGGGCTCGCCCATCGGCACCTCCCAGAAACGGGCAGCTCCCATTATAGCAGAAGCCTTTGACATGGCCGCAGCGTCTCGCGTATAATGAAAGCGCTCCGCGCGGTCGAGTGTGTGTAAGAAACAACAAGGAGGCCTGTTGTGGCTCGGGCATCTTCCTTCAGCGTTGCGGAAGAAGTGGCCGAAATGCTGCTACGGCTCGGTGCCGTGGCCCTCCGCCCCAGCACGCCGTTCCGTTTTGCTTCTGGGCTCCTCTCCCCGATCTACTGCGACAACCGGCTCCTGATTTCCTACCCTGCGGAGCGGCTCCAGGTAGCGCGCTGGTTTGCAGCCACCATCCGACAATCGCGGCTTTCCCTGGACGTGATCGCTGGGACGGCTACGGCCGGCATCCCGCACGCTGCGTGGCTTGCTGCAGAGCTCGGCCTTCCGATGGTCTATGTACGGAGCCAAGCGAAGGGCCACGGGCAGGAACGCTTGGTGGAAGGGGTGTTGCTGCCGGGCCAGCGGGTCGCGGTCGTGGAAGACCTCGTCACGACCGGCGGTTCCTCGCTGCAGACCGTCGCCACACTCCGCGAAGCCGGCGCGGTCGTGGAGCACGTGTTCGCCATCTTCAGCTACGCCTTCCCGGAGACAACCGAATCCTTTGCCCGCGCGGGCGTCCGTTTGCACCCGTTGACCACGCTCTCGATTCTGCTCGATGTGGCCATCGAACGCGGATACCTGTCCCTAGCGGAGCGGGGCCTGGTCGAAACCTGGGCCCAGGACCCGGCCGCGTGGAGCCGGGCACGCGAAGGAGCTGCTTCCACCACGGGCTAATACCTCCCGGACGGGTCCTCCAGGAGGATCCTATGGGCACCCGGGTGATCATCGATGGGACCGAATTCGAACTGCCGTTCGACGTCCCCCCGGGGACACCGTTGCCGCCGGGCGTCGAGTGGCTGGAGGACGAGGTGGAAGAAGAATCCTGGCCGGACGGCGTTCCCCGCGAGCTCGTCGCATACGCGCGCGAAGTGGCCCTTTCCCCGGATCAGGTTTCCCATTGGATCGCGTTTTTCACACAGCATCCAGAGGGACAGCGGATCTGGGAAGAGGCCCGTAACCTCTGGAAATCACCCCGGCCGCGCAAGAAACGCTGAAAACTGTTACGGCCGGACGCCGTACTGCTGCATCAGCCGCACCATCTCCGGGTTGTCCGCATAGGAAGGGGTCAAGAACCAGATGCTTCCGCTGTAGGACACCACGTGCCCCTGCCTGTCGAATCCCAGCGTGAGCACCCCTATGCCCTGCCCTTCCGTGCCAGCGGCCTGCAGTACGACCATCCCCTCAGGCCCGGGGACCTCGAAGGCCTGAATGGTTGCCCCGCCCGCAGCCCCAAGGATCGCGTCGATCCCGGGCACTTCGGCCGCCATGCGCTTGTTGAGCTCCGCACTCAGGTTGGAAAGCACCAGGATCACGTCGGCCTGCCCCTGCACCTCTTGCACGGCGCGCTGGACGGCCTGCAGAGGATCTTCGACGGACAGGGACACGCCGAGCGTCGCCCCGCGTGCCTGCGCCGTGGGAGAGGTCACGCCGATGAGCGCCACACGATGCTCCCCATAGGCACGCACCACGTATGGAAGGACCCCCAGCGTCTCCGCCGGGCCGGCGTTGGCCGAGAGCACGGGGAACTGGGCCTCCCGGAAGCGCGCCTGCACTTCGGCAAGCCCGACCATCAGGTCGTACTCCCCCAGGGCCATCGCGTCATAGCCCATGGCGTTCATCGCGGCGATCAGGAGCGGTGCCTGCGCCCTATCCGCCGCGCTCTTCCCGTAGAGCGTGTCGCCCGTGTCCACGACAAGCACCGGGCCCGAAGCTTCCGCCCGCACTCTGGCGATCGCGGTGGCTCGCCGAGCCAGCCCACCCTTGGGCGTTCCTCAGCCGCACGGCCGTACTTTGCCGACCACCTCGCCGCTGTGCACCACGGTGAGCGGAAAAACAACCTCTGCCGAGGTCGGCGTTGCGCGGGGAACAGGGGTGGGAGAAAGAGGGCGCCCCGTCGCCGGAACGCTACCTGCGCTGGGCGTGCGCCCCAGAAGGGGGGTCGGCGCGCCTTCCTCGACGCGACAGCCAGCCAGGATTGCCACAGCGAGAATCAGGAGCCCCACGAACCAACGGCGCATCGTTCACGTCTCCTTTTATTCGAAGCTCCAGCCCTTCTGCCGAAACAGCCTTTCGAGTGCTTCCAAGGTGGACCTCAGAGCCCGTGCCAGCAGGCGCAATTTGACGGGGGCCTGAGCGTCCGCGCCCGCCCAGCGCTCGATGTCCCCCTCGTGGAAGGAACGAGAGATACGGCCGACCTCGTCCAGGATCTCATCCAGGGAGTGAAAGCGCCGTAGGCGAGCCCAATCGCCTGCCCCTTCCTCCGGAGGCAAGCCTTCGGCTTCCTCCTCCAGCCACACCCGTTCCTCCCCTTCCTCGAGCGGGACCCGCACGAGCCGCTCCGGTGGGCCTTCCACCGGCTCGGGAGGTGCCTCGCGGCGCGGGCGTGCGCCCGATTCCAGGGCCTGCAGGGCCGTCTCGAGGGTCAGGTTCGGATTGGCGGCGAAAAAGGAGGCCAGCTGTGCAATCTGCGCCGCCGAAAGGCCGGCCTCCGCCGCCTCCCGAGCGACTTCTTCCCGGGTCACCGGGTTCGGGATGCGCAGCAAATGCTGGGCATGGGTTACGGTGAGTTCTCCCTGCCGAATCAACTCCTGTACGGCCGGCGACAGCTCCAGCAACGAGAGGTAGCGCCGTACCGTGCGTCCCGAAAGCCCGATCTGCCGCCCCACAAGTTCGTCGAGCTCCCCTGCGCTGAGGTGTGGCTGTTCCCTTTCCATCCGCTGGCGCAGGCGAGCCATCGCCTCGGCCTTTTCCAGATCGTTCAGGTCAAGGCGCTGCAGGTTCTCGACCAGCTGAGGGACGTACAGCTCGTCCGGGTCGGTTTCCAAAAGCAAGCAGGGAATCCGTTCAAGGCCCAATTGCTTCGCCGCTTCCAAACGTCGGTGCCCAAAGACCACACGATACGTATCGCCCCACATGTGGATCACCCCGATCGGCTGCAGCAGCCCCTGGGCGGCGATCGAGGCGGCCAGGGCGGCGATATCCCCGGGGTCGTGGCGCACCGCCTTCGGGTCCGGTTGCACTTGCCGTGGATCCAGATAGATCAAGCGCTCTTCCATTTCCCACTCCTCAACCGGCCTCGTCCTCGGCCGACGGTACAGGTTCGGGTCGCGCGGTGGCCTTCAGCCGCTGCTGCATACGTTCCCAGTGCGTCCCCTGCCAGTAGATGCGACGGCAAGAGGGGCAGACCCAGAAGCGGTCGTGATGCTCCCGGACGTAGGGAGGAACAAGATCCCGCACGGCCGATTTCGTCGTCTCCTGGAGCGGCACGTTGCAGACCAGGCATCGCGATCCCGGGTCCGGGGGCGGAAAGAAGCGGAATACCTGCCGCAGCTGTCCGTCCAGGTCGTCCTCTTCGATGAGCAGGCTCCGGATTCCACGCCGGCTGGCCAGGCTGCGGTCGCGCGTGAGCAGAACCCGTCCCTCACGACGCGCCCGCTCGGCGAGCTCGAGGTCGTCGAAAGGCGGCTCGTACACCGCATCGTGGCCCGCGGCGCGCAGCCAGCGCGCCAGCCGTCCCAGCATCCCATCCAATAGGAAACGCTCCGGCCCGGACATGGCTAGCGCTCCGTATCCGCCTCGGCCCACAGCTGCTCCAGCCAAGGGGGGATACGCGTGCCTGCGGGGGCATCCCCGCGGGGGAGGTGGGGCTTGATGTCGAGCAC